>CAYYHT010000728.1:0-4028 GCA_964471355.1 uncultured Enterobacteriaceae bacterium | reverse complement strand
CGGTGTCGGTGTCGGTGTCGGTGTCGGTGTCGGTGTCCGTGTCGGTGTCGGTGTCTGCCTCGACCAAGGCCATGTAGGCGACCAGGTCGACCAGCTCTTCATCGGACAGGCGATCGGAAGACCAAAACGGCATGATGCCGCCGGTGAGGCCCTCATAGACTCCATCGAGTCCGCCGCTCGTGCGAATGCGGCGTGCGGCATAGTCCTCGTCGATTCCCCGTCCAAGCACGTTGGGGGCTTGTTGCGTGTTGACGCCAGCCTCGGCTGAGTGGCACGCGACGCAGCTCATCTCAAAGGTGCTGCGGCCGGCGACTGAATCTCCGCCACTGACTTCTGCTGGCGGTTCGACGATGGTGTAGCTCAGAGCCTCTGCGTCTGCGGAGGAGATGGAGCGCATGAGCTCGGCCAAGTCGGCGTAGTCCCCGTCGGAGCGACCCCACTCCGGAGCATTCATCCACTCGGTCCGGCAGCTGTTCACCGCCTCCAGCAGATCACTCACAGCCCCATTCTTGTATGCGTCGCGATGCGGGGCACCGGCCAGGGGATGGCCCGGCCGGCGAATGCCATCATCGGCGGGCTCTTGCAGAGCATGGCAAGTGGCACACGCGAAGGTGTTTCCGTCTGCGGTCGAGCTGTAGACCGCCCGGCCTCGCTCGGCAGCGTCGAGATCGATGTCTCCATTCCCGCCTGCAGTGCAGCTTCCCATCACAATGAGCGCTGACGCTACTCCCAACAACCGCATGGTCCCTCCGGCACAAACCACCATACGCATGGAATGCGCCAGCGGTTAGCGCGGCCGCAAGCAAATCGACGCCGTCATCGATCGGGGCACGCTGTCCTGGAACTCCACAACGATGGAACGCGGCACGGTACCGGTGCTGGGATCGAACAACAGGTGTGCCGTGTGCTGTGGGCCCAGGCGGCTCCACGGATCGACGCGAACCAGCTCCACTGTGTCGTCCTGGTAGACGATGCGAATGGTGTAGCTGTCCACCGTCGGCCGCTCGAACTGCAAGCGCAGCGAGCCGTTGCGAGGCATCGTGGACATCGCATTATTGTGCGCGCCAACCAGCACCACTCGCGTATCTGTCTCGAGATTCTCAAAACGCCCGAGCTCTTTTGGCGGCCGGTCACACATGCGCTCGATGCGAGGCAGCAACATGCGGTAGGAGAGCGGATCCTGCCAGGACGGGCTGTGCTTGGGCACCCCGTTGGCCATGCTCCACACGGGAAACTCCCACACGATGAACTTCGGAGTGTGATTCTGCCACTGCTCCGAATCGAGGTACTTGAACAGCGACGACAGGGGTCCGCCTGCGGTCACGGCCACCACATGGGCGGGTGACGCGAGTTCCTGCTGGATGACGCCGCCGAGGTTCATGTTCAGGTCACTCTGACTGCTGCCGAGCACGACGACATCGCGTGGTGGCACATCGCCAAACAGCTCGTTCGCACCGCCTTTTTCGGCGACCAAGGGGGTCTGATAGGTCTCGGGCAGGGGCGTCTTGCCGCACAGCCTGCCGACCGCATTCCCGACATTCTTGGCCTCGTGACTGCTCCCACGCCTGCGAACGAAGTTGGCGCTCGGAAGCTCGGCAGACCGCGGATCGAGCAGCAGCGTGCGCGCCATGGCTTGGGCCGCCACCTGCATGCCATCCACGGTCATGTGCGGGTCGCGAACGTTGTAGAAGCCTGGATTGGCCCGTGCGACGGCGAGCAGGTCAACGGAGCTTCCATGCACCGAAAACAGCTCCAGAAGCCCCGCGTAGGCAGCTCCGGCCACGTCTGCCGTCCACTCGTCGCCGGGCTGCAGGCGCACGGCCGCCGGCTCGACCAACGGGCGATCGGGCCATGGCGCGCCGACCACGTGGATGCCTTGCCCTTTGAGTGCTGTGAGCACGCCGGTCAGATCGGCCGACGCCGTCCCTTTCGGAATCGCCGCAGACGCCCGCAGCTCGGAAGGCGAATAGACGCTTTGTCCCTGGCCACTGCGGTAGCCCGCCTCGAGCGCAGCTGCGCAAAGCCACTCGTCCTCGGCCTGCGCAGAGGAGGAGCACAGCAGCAAGCTCGCAACGATGGTGTGAAGTACGCGCACAAACGGTTCCTGCCGCAAATAATAGGCAGCATGAAAACCCTCGCGCTGCTTCTTTTGTCCCCTCCGGCTCTCGCCGGTGATCCCGCACCCCCTCCGATCATCAACGGCGATGACATGGACACCGAAGAGTTCCCGAGCGCCGGCGGCATGATCATGGACGGAACCATCAGCGTCTTCGGCAACCAAGAACTCCGCGTCTTTGTCTGCAGCACCACGCTGATTGCGCCCGACACCGTGGTCCTCGCAGCTCACTGCCTCGACGACGCCGCCTTCACCTTCGGCATGGGCGAGGTCGAGGACAAGCGCTTGTACTGGACCCGCGAAGCCGACCTGACCGCCCATGACGGCTCGACCATCGCCACGCTTCCAAGTGACACCATCGAGGCATCGGACTGGGTCAAACACGACGGCTTCGACATGAACGCCCTCGAGGTGGGACTAGCGGACAACAACGACATCGCTCTGCTGTTCCTCGAGACCGCCGTCGAGGACGTCGCACCGGCGATTGTGATCACAGCCGAAGAAGCGGAGCTGATCGCAGAAGGCGACGCGGTCGACGTCGTCGGCTGGGGTCAGCAACAGCAGGTCGGCTTCATGGAGACCCCTCCTCCCGGCACATTCGGGCTCAAACAGGGGGGCCTGTCCCACATCGAAGAGCTCGCAGCCTACGAGTTCAAGGTCGGCCACGACCCCAGCGACGTGCGCAAATGCCACGGAGATTCGGGCGGTCCGAGCTACTGGACCCTCACCGAAGACGAGACCGAGACCGTCAATCCCATGCGCGTCATAGGCGCCACAAGCCACGCCTACGACGACACCGACTGTGCCCAGACGGGTGGTGTCGACACACGGCTGGACTACCACCTCGCTTGGATCGACGACCAGATGCGGTCGCGCTGCGAAGACGGCACCCGTGTCTGGTGCGATGACCCCGGAATCATCCCCCCCGAATTCCCCGAGGCCAGAGGCGCATGCGCCTGCCAGGCCGGTGTCAGTCCGGTCGGCTCCAGCGGCCTTGCCGGCCTGCTCGCACTGTTTATGATCCGACGCAGAAAAGGCTGAAGGAATCACCCCCTGCCCACACAGATGGGCATGGATGACACCCCGGACGGATTCCTGTTTTTGGTCGGCTTAGCTGGATTGGCAGCCGCGGGCCTGTGCGTGCTGCCATCGTTTGCCGGCACCCCGGACCTGCAGACCGCGTCCTTCGATCCACAAGCGTACGAAGTCGACATCGCAAACCAAACGCTCGTCCATGAGCTGCAAGAGCTGACAGAGCTGGTGGCGAGCGCCCATCGAGGCCAAGGCGATCACCTGTACCTGCTGATCGACCGTCTCGCCGAGGCCCGAGACAACGAGCAGCTCTCAGAGGCTGCCGAGGCGGCACTGATGGAGTCGGCGATGGTGCTGGCCCCCGAGCTGGTCCTCGAAGAGCTCTCCTACGACATCGATCTGGACTCTCTGGGGCTAAACGACCGCCTCGAGCAGCAACTGTGGCTGCTCGAGAGCAAACAGGAGCTCAAAGAAGGCACCAAGCGGGTCAGCCGAATCTACGACCGCGCCCGCCGCCACGACGACGAACTGTCGATGCGCTGTGCCATCTCGCGCGTCAACCAACTGCAACAGCTCGGCGAGCTGTCCTCGGCCGAGCACGCGGTGTTCCGGCAGGCACGTCGTGATCACGACAACGAGGCGGCGCTCGCCTCCATCGCACGCCTTGCCGTGGTCCGGGACTTCACCGAGCAGCGCCTGACCTCGGCCCAGACCTGCCGAGCCCACTACGCTCAACCCGCGTGGCGGAACACCGCTGACGAGTCCCTCGACGTCTGCGCCAGCGACTTCGGCGCGCCGTCCTACCACTGGTACTCGGGCGAGTACATTCCACAGAAGGAATGCACCGAGGACACCTGATCAGGCGTTGAGGCCTAGTGTG
>CAYYHT010000727.1:0-4031 GCA_964471355.1 uncultured Enterobacteriaceae bacterium | reverse complement strand
GAGCCCGTCGTCGCTCGAGCCGAGATTGCCGCACAAGAGCTGCCCGAAAAGCTGCGGGCCATGAAGGTGCGCGCCGCGGCCATGCTGAGGGACCACACCCCGGAAACGATGGAAGAGGTGTGGACCGAGTTTAAGGAGGCTTCACAAGACATCGATGAGTTGGTGCGTGCGGCGAGCCTCGCGAGCAAAGCCCTTGGACGGCACGCGGTGCTCACTGCATTGCGGCAGGCCGAGACTGCCCTCGAAGAGAGGGGAGAGGCCCTGCGCGACATCGAAGAGCTGGTTGTCGCGATGCAGAAGCTCAAGGACGCGCGGACCGGCGCGGGAAGTCTGCGCGCAGCACTCACAGCCCAGCGAAAGGCAGCGCTCCGAAAACTGCAGGGCTACGGCGGAGTGGAATCGGCGTTGGCCGCCGGCGATGCGCTGCGGGCAGTGCTTCCCGAACGCCACGAAGGTCCCGCGGATTGGGAGGAGGTACAGGACGACCTGCGCGAGGTGGCCAGGTCCTGGAATGCGGCTGTCTCCGCTGCGAGATCGATCTGGGAAGTAGAGGAAGCCAAGCGACAGCGCCGAGAACGCGTCCGCCGGCGCCAATCGTGGAGCAGCGAGCAAACCTCGACCTCTTGGCGTCGCTCTTCGTCCTCCTCCTCTTGGCGGTCGTCCTCGAGTTCAAGCTCGTCAAGTTCGTCGAGGCGCAGCCGCAAACGCAGCAGCAGCAGCAGCAGCATGTTTAGCTCGTCGCGCTCCACGTCGTCCTTCTCTCGCAGCTCCCGGAGCTCCAGTGGCTCTCGCAGCAGCGGCCGGAGCTTCAGCTCGTCGAAGCGAAGCAGCGGACGCAAATTTGGCGGAGGTGGCAAGAGCCGGTCCGGCGGACGCAAGTTCTGAGACCATCAGGCCGCGAGGAGTAGACGGCGCCGGGGGCGTGTTATCCCTCCGGACCCGAGGAACCTCGATGCTCTCTCTGCTTGTCATGCTGATCGCCGCACCAACGGCCGACGCCCAGACCTACTGCTCCGAGTCGTACAAAGAAGCGACGCTGATCTCGACCCTCGAAGGCGTCGACGAATCGCTCGCGAACTTCGACCTGGCCGGGGCTCGCACGCAATTGATCGGGGCTCACAAAGGCGTGCTCTGCATCGATACGCTGGTCAAACCCAGCCACGTCGCCAAGCTGGCTCGCCAGCTGACCATGGTGTTCTTCTTTGACCAGGACGAAGCGGCGACGGTTCGCTGGGGCCATGGTGCCCAGTTTGCGTGGGCAGAGTCCCCATGGCCGACCGATGTGGGCGAGGACCATCCTCTGCGCGAAGCCCTGTCCTACGAAGAGATGCTCGGCATGGCCGGCCCCGCAGATGAAGGCAAGGGCCTGATTCTTCCTAAGAAGGGCGCGGCGTTCATGAACGGTGTGCTCTTTCACGAGCCGCGGGCGCCTGTCGAGGTGCCCCTCTTCGTGCAGATCACCGACTCCAAGGGCAACATCACCCGCCAGTATTGGCAGGACGGCGCTGCATTTCCGGATGACTTGATCGGACCGTCGAGCGCTGCTGGGTCACCGCCTAAGTGGTACAAGCCCGAGCTCGCAGACCAGCGCATTGCGCAGAAGAGCCCACTATGGGGCGAGCCCGCTGTGGCCAGTGCTGAAGGTAGCGGCGACGACCCCGACGAAGGGACGGGCTCGGCGCCTGTGCCTATGCCTCCCAAGCAGCCCGATCCGCCTCCCGAGATCGATATCTCCGACGTCGGTCCCATCGAGGTGTCCGGCACCAGCTCCGCAGAGCACTACATTGACCCGTTTGCCGACGCCAAGATGCGCGCAATCGTCAAAGAACGCAGCGTGCGCACCGAAGGTGGCAAGACCATCACGACTGAAGTGGTCACCTTCGTCGAAGATCGCGGCGAGGTGAAGCCGGTCAACGTCGACGACTTTGGTGCATGGGTTGCGTACCGACCCGAGTGGCAGCAGCAGGCTGCAATTGGCAGCGGCAAGGCCGACGCGAACTACCTCAAAGACTGGAAGGACGGCAATCCACCGTCCGACCCAACACAGCCGGTCATCTGGGTCAGCTGGGCTGCGGCCAAGGCCTACTGCGACGACTGGAGCAGCGGCCTCGCCTCAAGCGGTGCCAGTGGTGCCCAGAGCCTCGACGAGTGGCGCATCGATGGCGACAAACCCGCGCAGCGCAACACCAGCGGCTCAGCTTCGGCATACTCGGGCAGCACAGCGATGACGTCCGAGGGCATCGGCTTCCGCTGCGTGGACTAGACCCGACGGGTCACTGTGAGCCGATCTTGAGTGCGAGCTCAGGGTCATCAACAGCAGCTGCGATCTGCGGGTAGATCGAGTCACGCAGCGCCGTCTCAAGGCTGTCCATGCCTCCCGGCACCACGCCACCGGAGCTGGTGTCGTGCGTCAGGTTGACCCCAATGTGCGCACTCTCGTCAAAGCGCCACTCGATGCCCGTATCGAACGGCGATCCCCCCAGCAGACTGTTCCATTGGATCTGGAAAGTCGCGATGACCACTCCGCCTTCGGACGTGACGGTGCACCCATGCATCTTGGCGTTTGTGGCCAGCGGGTGAGTGGCCATCTTGATGGCTTCAGCGACCTCATAGGAGGCTGGGGCTTCGCAGAGGGCTTCGGTGACAGCGACCGCGCGACCGGTCCAGGGCAGCAGTCCGGTGCAGGCGAGGGCGAGTAGGGCAGTCAAAGTGGCGACGAGTGGGGTGCGGGGCATGGCTCGATGGTACTCTCGGCACAGGTCAGGGAGTCGCCGTTGGGCGAGAATGAGGAGCTGATCGGCGAGACGCTCGACGGTCGGTACAAAATCACTGCCCATCTATTCGGAGGCCGCTTCGGTGACTTCTGGACGGCCAAGCGTCTCTCAGATGGTGGCGAAGTCGCCATCAAGTATCTCAAGCCGGACATGTTCGATGACGACACGGCTCTGGCGCGTTTCGAGCGCGAGACCAAGCTGCTGACGGACTGGAGGCACCCCAACCTGCTTCGCGTGTTGGACATCGGGCGTACCCCGCAAGGCGCCCCGTGGTTGGTGACTCGCCTGGTGCGCGGACGGCCGCTGTACCACGAGATCGCCAACCAGGAAGCGTCGGTGCGCATGGTCTGTCACATGGCAGCTCAGATTGCCCGTGTGCTTGCTGGAGCCCACGCGCGCGGCATCATCCACCGCGGACTCAGCCCTGACTCCATCATGCTCGTGCAAGAACGCGGCGACCCTTACCGCGTCAAGGTGCTCGACTTCGGCTTGGCCAAGATGTCCATGGGCGAAACCGACGGCGATGCGGCGCTGACCAAGGTTGGTCAGCGGCTAGGGCAGCCCGAATACATGGCGCCCGAGTACATCGAAGAGTTCAAGCTCAACGCCAAGACCGACATCTATGCGCTGGGCATCCTATTCTTCGAGATGTTGGTCGGTCAGGCACCCTTTGTGGGCAACTCGCGCCGCATTCTTCTCAAGCACATGGAAGAGGAGCCCATCCCGGTCTCGAGCATCTCGATGCACGAAATTCCCGAATGGCTCGACGAATTGATTGCGTGCATGCTTGAAAAAGAGCCCGATAAACGCCCGGAATCCGCGATGGCTGTGGCCAAGACCATCATGGCCAACCGCTAGACGTCGGGCGGCTTGGTGGGAATGTCCATCACCGTCAGCACGATGTTGGTGGTCAGCGGCACCTTGCTGATCATCACCATCAGACCAGGCACCATCAGAGTCACCATCTGAACAGGCATGTTCGGTGGGAACTTTGGCTCTTGAATGCTGGGAGTTGCGCCGGTGGTGGCAAAGAACTCGTCGTACCAGCGGCGCGCTTCGGTGAACGAGGCGTCGGTCGTGTAGCCGAGGCTCCAGCCGCGGTCGCCTTTGATGCCCACGACGTTCACGAGCTGCGCATTTCCGGGAGGGGCAGGCAGCGGGTAGTCGTCGGGTCGGGTCCAGTTCATGGTCATGCGGGGTTCACGGGCAGCTGGCGAGGTCAGGGTCGTCGTCGTCGACCAGCGCATCGCAGTCGTC
>CAYYHT010000726.1:0-4041 GCA_964471355.1 uncultured Enterobacteriaceae bacterium | reverse complement strand
TCGACCATCGCCGACCTTGTCGATGCGGTCGAAAAGGCCACCCACGGCAGCGGTGAGGGAGTCTTCAACGTGCCTGGACACGACACGCTGCCCCTGTCCGAATGCGTGCGAAAGTGGGGCACACCCTGCGTGCCCATGCCTGGAACCATGATTCGGCCCGCCTATCGCGCATGGCACATGGCCAGCGGTTCGGGCTTCCGCTACGGCCTCAACCGCAAGCGCATGCACTACGGGTTGGTGCTGGACGGAACACGCGCCAAGACGGTTCTGGGCTACGTGCCAAACAACCCCGTGGATTGGCCCAGGGGGGTCTAGGCCGTGGAAGAAGTCGAGCCGCCTCTGTCGCATGGTCGCTACCGCTTGGTCTCCGAGTTGGGCAAGGGAGGCATGGCCACGGTCTACCGCGGCTACGACGCACAGCTCGAGCAGTGGCGGGCCATCAAGGTGCTGGCGCCTGAGCTTTCCGGACGGCGTTCGCTGCGTGAGCGATTTGGCATCGAAGCCCGCACCATGGCCAAGCTGCATCACCCCAACATCGTCGGCGTGCTCGACGTAGGGGTCGAGGGCAACCGCGTCTACATGGTCATGGAGCTGGTGCGTGGAGGGTGCCTGATCGACCGCGTCGAGAGCCACGGACCGCTTCCGCCGCGCATGGCCACCGAGGTCATTCTGGGCGTGTGCGAGGGCTTGTCTGCGGCCCACAAAGCCGGCGTGGTCCACCGCGACGTCAAGCCTCACAATGTGCTGATCACCGAGTCCGGGGTGCCCAAGGTGACGGATTTTGGCATCGCCAAGGCGGACGACAGCCAGAACATGACCAAGACAGGCACCGTCATGGGCACTTGGGCGTACATGGCGCCCGAACAGCGCATGGGCGCAAAGGGAGTCGATGCCCGCGCTGACCTCTATGCGCTTGCTGCAACGCTCTACGCCGTGGTCTGCGGAAGGCAGCCTGTGGACCTGTACGCGGCCGAGGCGGCGGACGAAATCTACGCGGGAATTCCGGACTCGCTGACCGCTGTGATTCGCAAGGGCAGCGCCTACAAGGCGGATCGCCGCTACCAGAGCGCAGACGAATTTGCCTCGGCACTCAGAGCGGCGCTCGAGGAACTGCCCACCGACGACGACGACACCCCGCTCGCCATGCCAGCAGGCGCGCTGCCCAAGTTCGACAGCGACTACGACACCACGCTGATCGACCCCACAGATGTGCTGCCCAAGCTCGTTCGACAGGCTGCCCCGCCGGCGGACGCGACGTTCACTGCGGAGCCAATCGAAGAGGAGCCTCTTCCCGATCCGGCACCCACGGGCGTCGCGGCCACCAATCCGCTTCCCGAACGCTTGACCGATCCGACGCCGAGCGCTCCTGTGCAAAAGGCGCCGCCGTTGCCGCCGTTCACGCAGGTCGAGGCGGTATCCGCAGGCCCCTATTCCTACGGGCTGGTGACGGGTGGAGTCAGCGCGGCGACTGGCCCGCTTGCAGCGATTGTTGCCGCCCCACGGGTGGTGTACTTCCGCCTGTCCGCCCATGGGGCCTTCACTGCCACCAATCTCGGCGCCACCAACACCGGCGGTGTGGAGGGCTCGATCGCGCTGCGGCCCGAGGCCGACAAAGATCACTCACAGAGCACCCGCGTTCGTTCCCGCAAAGGGGTCGGCTGCCTGGGGTCCCTGTTCACACCGTGGAAGGCCCTCGCCGGCCAGAGTGTATGGATCTACGAGCTCGATACGAACCAGCAGATGCGCTACCGAGGCCTCTTGGGGGTTCTCGATGAGCTGCGTCTTGCCGGCCTGCCGGTCAAGGTGGAAGCGCTCGCACAGGTCTCGAGCAATGTGGCCGTGCCTGCGGCTCAGTTGGGCCAGCACAAGGTCTGGTTCTATCCCGACCGCATCTGGATCGCGCAGGGTGATGCGCTTGTCGATGCGGACTATGGCCAACTCGACGTGTCCGTGGGCGGGACTCGAGTCGCGATTCGCGCGGGCGACACGACCTTGGACTTCCCAGTTGGCGACATCGATGCTGCCAAGCGGCTGCAGTGGTGCTTCGAGCAACAGGTGTCGGGACGCTCGAGCTTCTAGCCCACAGACGGCGGTGTCCGTTAGTGCGGGGGTCTGGAGGCTGGTTTGGAAAAAGTCACGGGAATCGGTGGGGTCTTTCTCAGAGCCAAGGACAAGCCTGCGCTCGAGAAGTGGTACCGCGATGTGCTGGGCATCCACGTCACCGAGTACGGCGCCGTCTTCCACTGGCCATCTACCGAGGGCGAAGAATGGCCGGGCAGCACGACGTGGTCTGTTTTCGCAGACGACTCTGAGTACTTTGAGCCGACCAACACGCCACGCATGATGATCAACTACCGAGTCAAAGACCTGACCGCGATGCTCAAGCAGATTCTCGAAGCCGGTGGTCGTGTCGACGAGCTGGTCGAGGACCTAGGCGACGTGGGCATGTTCGGCTGGGCACGTGACCCAGAAGGCAACCGCTTTGAGTTGTGGCAGCCAGGACCTGGCTACTAGGTCTCGGCGGCGGCAAGCTTCGGCCTGGCAGTCGATTCGAGGGCGATGCACGCTCACAGCCTGTAGAATCCCGCTCATGGAGGAGACCAAACCGATCGCGGCGCTTGCTGCGGCGCTCATGTTGTGCGCGGCGTGCAGTCCTGCGGGCAGTGCGCTGATCGTGCAGCCCCTGGACACGGGTCTGCAGGGACACCCTCTCGTTCCAGAGGAGTACACCTACTACTGGAATACTCGCGGGTGCACGACCGGCGATGGTTCGGCGGGAGCGCAGCTGTATTGGTTGGCTGAGCAAGGCAGCGCCGACGCGAATGGCGCCCTGTCGGTCACCGAACGCTGGTTTTGGTTCTTTGGAGCCGACGACTACGGCGGCGATTGTGTCGATAGCTTCCAGATCGCGGGCACCGTCGACCTTGAGACTCGCACCGAAGACCTCGGCTGTGGCAGCTGCGACGCGGCGTGGTCGGTGACCCACTCGTTGCAGACGGACCGCTGCGGTGGGCTGAATTACGACGATCTATTGGGTGCGCCGGCGGACTCGGAGTGGACATCCCACCTGGCTCTCGATGCGGTGGCCGAGTCCGGCTCACCCAACGCCGAGAACGCGATGCTTGTGGTGCAGGCCACCGCCGGAGCGTCTGGCGGCTGGTCGGTTCAAGCGGACTATGCCCTGGGACACGCCTTCCCAGAGGGTTCCACTACCTGGCCGGCGACCATCGACTGGTTGGGCAGCACATGCGTGCCGATTCCGTGAGCAGGACGTCTTGATGTGGTTGCTGTGCGGTCTTGCGTGGGCTGGTCATCCAACTCCGGCGGTGGCCGAGGCAGATCCGGAGCGCTGGGTTGTCATTGTGTTGCTGGTTGTGGCCATGGCCTACCTGCTGGCTCACTTTGTTGTGGATTGGCTGCAGAAGCGTTTCCTGTTTGTCAGCGGCTTTGAGTACATCCTGCTGGGGGCTGGTCTGGGCTACCTGTCGGTGTTTCATGACCTGACACCCCTGGGGCCCATCTTGGCTCTGGCAGCGGGCTGGGTGGGACTGGTCTACGGCATGGAGCTGGACCTTCGCGAGCTGCTCAATACCCAGGACGGCTCTGCCCGCATCGCACTGTTCGAGGGACTGGGCAGTGGTGTGGCGGTCGCTGTGGTCGCGCACTTCTTCTTTGCCTCGGGTGCCATTCGGGGAATCACTCCCGATCACGCCTGGCTGGCGGCGGGGGTGATGGGCTGTGCCGGCGCTGCTGGCTCGGCCTCGGCCATCGATTTGGTGTCCGAGCGCTATGGCGTCAAGACCGACATGATCGCCACCCTGCGTCGCACGGCCGGCTTGGGTGATTTGGTGGCCATCGGGGTGTTTGGGCTAATATTCTGCCTATTCCACAAGGGGTCTGGAACGGGCGCCAGCCTGAATTGGGCCGAGTGGACACTGATGACGGTGGGCATCGGCGTGGCACTCGGAGTCATGTTTACGGTGTTCTTGGGAGATGACGAGTCCGAGAACAGCCGCTTTCTGGCGCTGGTGGGCATCATCG
>CAYYHT010000725.1:0-4055 GCA_964471355.1 uncultured Enterobacteriaceae bacterium | reverse complement strand
CGAGAGCACTACGGCCGAGACGCCGTGGACTCCAGCATCATTCCGCGCTTGGTGGTGCTGCACTGGACCGCCGGGGCCACGGCGGACGGCGCCTTCAATACGTTCAACCGGGTCACCTTGCCGGGCAGCAGGTCCGAGCTTGGCACCACAGACCAGGTGAATGTGTCGGCGCAGTACCTCGTGGACCGCGATGGCACCGTCTTCCGACTGATGCCCGAGACGACCATGGCAAGGCACACCATTGGGCTCAACGCCTCGGCGATTGGCATCGAGAACGTCGGAGACGGCGACAAATACCCACTGACGGACGCGCAGCTTGCTGCCAACATTGCCATTGTGCGTGACGCCGCCAGCCGCCATGACATCACTCACGTGATTGGCCACCACCAGTACACGTGGATGGAGGGGCACGACTATTTTGAAGAGAAAGACGCCGCATACCGAACGACCAAGGTCGATCCTGGCGATTCATTTGTGGCCGACGTACTCAAGGCGGTAGCGGACCTAGGTATTTCCGGTGTCGACAAACCATGACCGAATGGTCGGCGAGATTGTTCGTCAGTGCGCCATCGGGTGGAGGAAATATCCCATGATCAAGAACACGTTCATCCTGGCCATCACCGGCATGCTTGCCATGTCCACGGGCTGCCACGCCAAGTTCAAGAAAGCGGCCCCAGGCCTCGGACAGGTCAAGACCAAGACTTTCGGGGCTCCGCGTCCCACGGTCGATCTGGGTGGCTCGGACACTTACACCAACGACAACCTGCTCGACAACGTGGTGTCTGCCTACCAGATGGGTCGTGAGGCCGAGCTCGAGCGCAAGATCATCATGGCGGTCGATCCAGAGTCGGTCGGCTGGGCTCTCGAAGACGGTGTTGCCAATGGCATCGGCGATGGGCCGCCGTTTGCATGGACCGGGGACAAGGGCCGAAACGCGGTGCTTCAGCTCGAGATTCAGGAGTACGGCATTCGCGTGCCCAACCTCGGCGCCCAGGGCGAGTTCACCTATGTGGTCAAGATGCGCATCTATACGGCTGATGCAGACCGCGTCTACAGCGGTCGCATTCGCTGCGAAGCCCCCATTGGAGACCCCAAGGTCTTCAGCCGTGCATTCGGCGGCGTGAACAACGTGCGTCAGATCAAACAGATGAGCGACGGCGAGCTGCAGCAGGCGTTCGAGACCATGGCTTCGTACTGTGGTGACCGCATTGCTGCTCGACTGCGCAAGCACGCGGGCTAGCTCGTAGTTTTCCGTTACGAGGCGGCGCCGGAGCCCCTCGATGACTGCCCTCCAGCGCTTGCGCGTTGCAATTGTTTTGTTCGCCATTGTCGTGGTGACTGGCGTGGTCGGGTACCACATGATCGAGGACTGGCCGTGGGATGACTCCGTTTGGATGGTGTTCATCACGCTGACGACGATCGGCTACGCCGAGGTGCACGACCTGTCCGATTCCGGTCGGCTCTTCACTGTGGTGCTCGTCATCAGCGGGTTGTCGCTGGGCTCATACGCCGCGAGTCAGGCCACCGTCTATTTCGTTGAAGGCGGATTCCGTCGCGACTACCGGGAACGCCGCAGGAGACAGCTCATGTCCGAACTCGCAGACCACTTCATCGTCGCTGGCTATGGCCGCACCGGGCGTGAAATCGCCGAAGATCTGCGTCACGCGGGCCATCGTGCGGTCATTATCGATTTGGATGCGGAGGTGTGCGACGCATGCGCACGGGACGGGCTCACCGCGATCCGCGGTGACGCTTCGCACGACGATGTGCTCAAACAGGCGGGCATCGAACGAGCCGCGGGGCTCGCGGTGGCCACGTCATCCGATGCGGTCAACGTGTTCGTCACCCTTTCTGCGAGGCAGTTGCGGCCCAAGACCCAAACGCCAAAGCTGCGCATCATGTGCCGCGTCGACGAGGAACACTCCGGCTCCAAGGCCGAGCTTGCCGGCGCTGACGGCGTGGTGAGTCCGCACATCATCGGCGGAACCAACATGGCAAATGCGCTGCTGCGGCCGCATTCGGCGACGTTCATGCGACAAGCATTTGCTCGTACCCATCCTGACCTTGCGATGGAGGATGTGGTCATTGGCACGTCGACTGCCTACCACGACACGCTGGGGAACCTGCACTTGCGCGAGCATCACCGCGTGATGGTCGTCGCAATCCAGAAGCAGGACGGCTCGCTCATTCCTGCTCCTGGCCCCGCTGCTCTGTTGCAGACCGGCGATGTCATGGTCGTTGTCGGGCGAACCGATGACATCAACCGCCTTCGCACAGCGGCCGAGGATGATGTCCCGTAGCCGCGCGCTAGTCCGCGCACCCGAGCGCGCGACCTAGGCCAAAGATCAGGTTGGAACGTGGTTGGAGCGGAGCGCTTTTTGCGATGAGAGATGGTGCGCGATGCAGTGCGCACGGAGGTCTCTGATGCTTGGTTTTCCCACACACGTCGGCGCCGGTTTTGGAGTGGCCCTGCTGCTCTTGTCTGGATGTCCACCCATTGACCCGCCGGCGCCGGCTTCTGATCACTCTGGCGAGGCCTATTGCGAGCCGGGAACGCTCTATATGGAATGCGGCGGCCTGACGGTGGATGTCTGCATCGATGCCGACTTTCAGGTGTACTACGTGTTCAGCGATCAAACCTGCTTCCCTTGTGAGGCAGACAATTGCTACCGCGCAGCAGCGGACGCTATCGACTTCTGCTCGGACCAGTCGCTCTGATTGTTCCTACCGTGGTGCCCGCAGCTGTCAGTTCCTCGGCGATGCCCGAGCGCATCTTGCGCAGGGTCGCATCGCGGACCCGCAGCTTGGTGACTGCGTGGGCCATGTGCGAAATGGACGTCAGTCGCCTTGCTTCGCGCGTGGCCGCGGCAAACACCTCGTCCGAGTCGACCACATGGTCGAGGAAGCCGAGCTGTTTGGCTTCGTCGGGGGCATACAGCTCGCCGGTGGTCACGGCCAAGTTGAAGCCGGGGGGAGTCAGTCGCATGCGGGCGAGCTCGATGCCGTACCAGGGAACCGGCAAACCGATGGCGACCTCGTTGAGGCCGATCTGAAACGGGCCACGAGCGCCGATTCGCACGTCTGCCGCCAACATGAGAAATGCGCCCTGGGCTACCGCGTGGCCAGTGCACGCCACCACCACGGGTCGGGGAAAGGCCAGCAATCGCGTGACCAGCTCACCGCCATGGCGAATGGTGCGCAGCATCTCGTCGCCCGATGCGCGCGAGAACATGGCCATGTCATAGCCACCAGAGAACATGCCAGGCCGGCCCCGCAGCAGCACCACCGCGCCCTCGTCCTCCGCGCGGTCAAACGCACACTCGAGCGCCGCCTGCATGCCCGGTGACATGGCGTTGGCCTTTGAATTTGGCGGTCGGGTCCGGTGGCTAGGTCGCTGGACTCAGGTGCATGTCTTCACCGGCCCCTTCGCTCACGGTCAGCAGGCCGTCTTCTGGGGTCCAGGCGATCGCTTCTCCTTGGGCCTCGCCGGCCCTCGGCAGCTCGCAGGGCCACCGCTCGAACGCGGTGTGCAAGGGTTCGTCGGGGTTGCGCGCCCAGCCCCAGGCGTCGATGTAGGTCGAGATGGCGATCCATTGGCCGTCGGCGCGTACGTCTCCGCCGGTCGTCACGCCCACATCGATGCGCGCCACTTCGGTCAGCGTGTCGGCCTCAAGGTCGGCCAGGAAGACGATGCTCTCTTCATTCGACGAATGCTTGGTGACGATGTAGACGGCGCCAGTCAGCGGGTCTGCGATCAGTGTCTCGGCGTTGTGCGCACCATCTGGGTAGACCAAGACGTGGGCTGTGGCATCGAGGCTGCCGCCACCGCTGGCGTTCTCGGGCTCGTCGATCAGGTAGAGCGTGACGTCGTTGCGGATGCTGTCGTTGTCGCCGATATCGGCCGCAATCAGGGTGGAGGGAGGCAGGGCAGCGATGTCTTCCCAGTCATAGGCCGAGGCGCTGTTGATGTTCCACACCCCCAGATCGGCGCCGGTCTGGTCGATGGCGAATAGGCGCGCGGAATCCCCCGAGTCGTTGTTTATCCAGTAGGCGCC
>CAYYHT010000724.1:0-4067 GCA_964471355.1 uncultured Enterobacteriaceae bacterium | reverse complement strand
GGCGCGAAGCCGCCGTCGTGGCGACCCAAAGCTTGCAGGACCACGCCGAAGCCGCGCGAAACCTCCAGTCCGCCGTGGCAGCCGATCCATCCGACTACATTGGCTGGACATGGCTCGCCGACCACCTGTCGTCGACCGGAGATCACGAGGGCCGCATCGCAGCACTCGAGGGATTGGCTGGTTTGTCAGCCCCCGCTATCGCCGCCGAGGCATGGTGGGGCCAGGGCCAGGCCTTGTTGACCCTCGGACGCGTCGCCGATGCCCAGGCTGCTTTCGCCAAGGCACATGCAGCCGATCCGGCTCTCGCGACTGCGTTCTTGTCCCTTGAGAGCATTTTCGCCCAGACAGGCGACAACGCTGCCCGAGCTGATTTGTATGAAGCGGAAGCCGCGCGTGCCGGACAGGCAGACGCCAGTTGGTGGTACGCCAAGGCTGGCCGAGCCGCGGCCGAAGCCGGTCAGGGGGACCAAGCTGCTCGGTGCTATGCCGAAGCCGCCAAAGCCGCCGATCCGGTCATCGTCCGCGAATACCAATCCTTCCTGGCAGGCGCTGCTGATTTTGCGGGCCTCGCGTCCAGCATCGATGCCGAGCTGAAGTCCATCACCGCTCCGCGTGAACGGGCCTTTGGACTATATCGGCTGGGTGTTGCACACGAGCGCGCCGGCAACCTCGAAGCTGCGCTCTCGGCGCATCGCGAGGCCGTCTCTTCAGACTCCGGAGCAGGTCCTGCCGCCGAGGCCGTCGCACGCTTGCTGCAGCGTACGGGCAACGTCGACGAGCTCGAGCTGTTTTGGGGCGAAGTCATCGCATCCACAGACGACCCGTCGGTGAAGATCGCGCTCAACTACCGGCTTGGTGAGGTCGCCGAATCTGCCGGTGACGATGCCAAGGCGCGCACCGCCTACGAGGCCGCACTCGAGGGACAAGAAGATCACCTCTCGGCGCTCGAAGGCCTGCATCGCGTCTACACGCGCCTGGAAGAATGGTCTGCGCTCGCCGGCGTGCTTGCCGCACGCGCTGAACTGACGCCGTCTCCGAACGGGAAGGCCCTGGCTTTCTACCGCGCCGGGCGGGTGCATCAAGACAGGCTGGGGGACAATGCCGCTGCGCGCGGCATGTACGAACAGGCCCTGGAACTCATTCCGTACCATCCCTCTGCGCTCGACGCCCTGATCGAGGTGCTTGAACAGAAGGGCGAATGGGCTGCGGTCGGAGCCGCCCTCAAACAGGCTGGCGAGGCGACCCACGACGTCTCTGAAAAGGCGAGCCTGCTGTACCGGGCGGGCCGCGTGTACGCCGAGAAGACAGAGGACCTGTCGTCTGCGACCGATAGCCTGCGAGCCGTGCTCATGGTGTCGCCGAAGTTCTTGCCGGCACTGGCTCTGCTCAAAGACCTTGCATCGCGAGGAGGTGGGTCCGAAGAGGTCTACCGCCTGCATCTGGCCGAAGCGGACGGCCAGGCCGATCCCGCGTCGCGCAACTGGCGATTGCTGGCCGCCGCGGCGTCGACCGCTGGCCTCGAAGGCATCGATGGACGGGCCGAGTTGGCACGCATCATGGAGAGCGACCCCGACCATCCCGGAGCGTCTGTGGCACTCGAGCTCCGAGCTCTGCGCGACGGAGACCGCATGGCCCTGGTCGATTCCCACCGCAAGGCGGCCGCGGCGACTTCAGACCTCAGCCTGCGAGCCACACTTCTTGCGCACATCGCCGACGCGCTCACCGACGCCGGTGACTCGATTGGTGCCGCCCAGGCGACGGCCCAGCTCAAGGCGCTGCAGGCCGATGGACGACCGCTGCGTGCTGTCGCTCGCTTGGCCGCCGCCCAGCAGTTCTGGGACGATGCAGCGGGTTTGCTCGACGGACTGCCAGCTGCCGAAGACCGCCTCGAGAGAGCCCGGCTTCTGTCGGTTCGACTGGGCGACAAGCAAGCCGCGCTGGAGCTTCTCGAGTCCGTGTTGAGCGGAAAAACAGGACGACTAAGAGCCGCCAGCAGCGCATCGCGCGTCGCTCGCGAGCTCGGCGCAGAAGAGGCTTTGCTGTCGTCCTATGGCGTTTTGGCGTCCGAGGGCCAGACCCCGGCCTTCCGCGCTGCCTACCTATTCTGGACCGGTGGTCTTCACGAAGACGCCAATGACCTGCCCAGCGCGCTCAAGGCGTACAAAGAGGCCCTCAAACTGCGTCCGGGGTCGGACCAGACCTTTGCCGCCGCCGAGCGGGTGCTGATCGATACGCAAGACATCAAGGGCCTCAAAAAGCTGTACTCCGATCACCGGTCGGGTCAGCAGTTGATTCTGGCGAGCAGACTCGAAGAGGCCGGCGCCAGCGACGAGGCGCTGACTGTCTTGCGTAAGCTGGCCAAACCCAAGGACGCGTCCCTGCATGTGCTCATTGAGCTCGAGCGGGCGCTAGTCCGGTCGGACGAGTGGCGAGAAGCCTACGACCTGCTGACTCGGCGCTCTGTTGCTCTGCAAGACGCCTCGGGACAGGCCGAGGTCGATGCCAAGCGGCGTTGGGTGCTCAGCGAGAAGCTTGCCGAGACCGATGAGGCCTGGGACCTGTACCAACAGCTCCACAAAGACGCCCCCGACGACCGCGAGATCACCGAGGCTCTCGCCCGCATTGCCGGTATTCGCGGCGAAGTCGAGCTCGGCATTGGCTACCTCACAGAACTGGCGACGAGCGCGGCTGACAGTGCCGAAGCCGCCCGCTACAAGCGGCGGGTCGGTGAGATTCACGAGGCCAACAATGCTCTAGACGACGCCAAGAGCGCCTACCTCGACGCTCTCGACCATCAGTCTGACGACACCGAGGCCATCGCCGGCCTACGGCGTCTGGCCGAATCATCCGAGGACTGGCCGGCACTGATTGCCGTGCTTCAGCGGGAAGTGAGCTTGGTCTCTGGCGACGCTGCACTCGATGTGCTGCGCCAGATCGCCACGGTCAACGAAGACAAGATCGGCGACGCGGCCGTGGCTGCAGAGGCCTGGCGTGCGGTACTTGCGCAAGATCCCAGCGACGGCACCGCGCTGTCCAAGCTGCTCGGGCTCTCGGAACAATCCGAGGATTGGGATGGCTTCATGGAAATCGGCCGCACCCTTACCGCAGTCTGGGTGGGTGCCGAGCGCAGTGCCTTGCTGCGACGGATGGGCATCGTCGCCGAAGAGAAGCTGCAGCGCGATGATGCCAGCCACTTCTACGAGGCAGCGATCACCGATTCCGAACCCGACCTCGAGGCCGCAAAGCGCCTCGAAGGCCTATGCCGCCAGTACGGAGACATGGCGGGTGCGGTGCGATGCATCGTGTTGCAAGCGTCGATCGCAGAGGACCCCGGTGAAAAGACCAAGCTGCTGACCGAAGCGGCAAACATCGAGTCCACGATGAACCACGACCGCGAGGCGGCGGCAGATCTGTACAAACAGGTGCTCATCTTGGACCCGGACCACGAGACCGCTCTGGCATTCCAGGCGAGCTACCTTCTTGATGCCGAGAGTGCCGACGCGCTGCCGATCTTCGAGAAGCTCGAGCCGCACATGACCACGGACAAGGACCTCGACGACTTCGACACCCGCATGGAAGTGGCCTCGTTCTTCTTCAACTTCGCCCAGCTCCTGCAAGGTGCCGAGCGCATGGACGATGCGCTCGCTCGCTATGACAAGGCCCTCGAGTTCAACCCGACCCATCTGCCCACACTCGAAGCGGTGGGCCCGCTGTACATGGACAAGGAACAGTGGAAGAAGGCAGAGCGGGTCTATCGACAGCTGCTGCAGCTGACGGGCGGACATGGCGACAAGCTCAAGATGGCGGACACCTACACCGCACTTGGTCTGGTCGAGCGTGCACTCGACAATCTGGACAAGTCCACCAAGCGCTTCAACAAGGCACTCGAGCTGCATCCAAATCATCTTGGAGCGCTCAAAGGCATGGCGCTGTTGCTTGAAGACAAGAAGGACTGGAACACGGTCCTGAACTTCTACAACAACATCATCTACCACGCGACCGTGCCCGGTGACGTCGTTCACGCGTACATGACCAAGGGGCGCATCCTCGATCAGCAGATGTACCGA
>CAYYHT010000723.1:0-4103 GCA_964471355.1 uncultured Enterobacteriaceae bacterium | reverse complement strand
GGAATCTCGCCGTCTTCATGAGCCCACAAAATGAGGGCCTTGAGCTCGATGTGCTCGATGACGCGGTATCGACCTACCATGTGCCCGGTGGGGCCGGCTTCATTGGGGGCCGGCAGACTCGCAGTGCTGGCGACCTGACCGGCGATGGCATCGACGACTTGGTGCTCTCGCAGTCAGACACCGACGGAAACATCTTCGTGTTTCCCGGAGGTGCCACGGGCTCCTTTGAGGTGTTCGACGACTACCGGATTCGCATTCGTGGAAACGCCCCGAACTACTTGAACGACGGCAACCAGTACGCCGCGGGACGTGGCTCTGTCACCGGCGACGCCCGCTTTGACCTGTTGGTTCCGTCCAGTGGGGACGACTCTGGCGGCATCGATGCGGGCGCCATCCTCATCTACGACGCTCCGGGCCTCTAAAAACCGACCACAATGGCGCCGACGCCCAGTCCAAGTGCGGCGATTCCCGTCATCGACGAGGCCATGTTCAGGGAGTTGGTCTTGGCCCGCTGTGCGTTCAGCGTGGTGCTATTCGTCATGAGCTGGTCGTCGAAGTACTGCGAGTTTGCCGAGCTGGCCATGCCGTACAGGACGCCAGAGCCGATGCCTACGACGGCGGCTGCCCCCAACATCGGCACGCCCGCCCCCATCGATTTGGGCTCGGCGTCGACGGGAGGACCGTCCGGAAGCTCGACTGGATCGCCAGTCGTGTCGACCGGGTCGGGAACCACCTCGGCCACCACGGGCTCGGGCTCGGGAACGACCGGCTGTGGTTCGACGACCACGGGCTCTGGCTTGGCCTCATAGGGCGGCATGGCATTGGTGGGAAACAGGTAGGCTGTGGCGTGGATGGTGCTGCCGTCGCGAAGCTGAACGATCGAGGCGCGTCCCGGTCGTTGTGTCCCCGCTGTTCCGTCAAAGAGGATGTCACCGACGGCCGGGACAGGCACCGAGACTGCAGGGCTTGGCACCGTGTTCCGGTACAGCACGCGCACCGGGTGATCGGTGGGGAACTCGGAGTCGGGGAAGCGGTATCCCTCCTCGACGGCCTTGGCGGCGGCGAGTGCGAGTCCGGCCCGCGTGTCATCGCGCGCGGTGACGTACTGAATGCCAATCGCCCGGTGATAGGCGGCAGCGAGCTTGCGTGGCACCGGTTCGGACAGGCAGGGCAGCATCAATGCGGCCTCTTCGATGTTCTGCGCAAATCCGTCGGCGTCGAGGGCCGAGTACGCCGCATGGACGGCGTCGATCTTTGTGGACAGCGCGTCTGCGGCGACGGGCTCGGGGCAGTTGGCCGATGCGAGTGCAGAGATGACAAGAAGCAGGGAGGTCATTGCGGCCATGATACCTGGGTTCAGGGCCAGTCGAAGCGCCAGACGCCGTCCTCGAATACCGCATCGACGGTGCGCTGCTCTTCTCCGTCCATCCAGCTGACCGTGCGCTTGCCCTCGTCCGTTCCACTGACTGTTGTGGCCAGGGCGAACGCTCGCGATTCGGCATCGGCACGACGCTTGCGGTCTGATGCCGGCGGCTTGTCCTTGGCCTTGTCCGCTTCGAGCACAGCCTCGTAGTTTGCCGCCCACACAGGTGTGACCGCGGCCAGCACCGTTCGCCCGCGCTCGGGGGTCAGATCAGCCGGTGGGTTGTCGCAGTCGAGATCTGCAGGCAGGTGGTGGCGCTTGATCAGGTCCGTCTTGAGCTTGTCTCCGTCCTCGACCACAGAGACCAGTCCAATCACGCGGGCTGCCGCTCTTCCGGCCGCAGGGTGCGTCAGGCTGTCGGGCCACCCCCGGCTCAGAGCTGGACTCTTCCAGTGCAGGCCGCGGTCCCCGCGGATGGCGACCAGGAAGGCGCGCTGGACTGCAGCGTCAGGGCCGCTGAACTCGGGATCGGGCTGCAGCAAGAACCAGCTCGCTGCCTCGGCATCGTCTTTGTCGTACAGCGTGGCATAGTCTGCCTTGCCATCGATCGAGTCCGCCACAATGTCAGCGAACTTGCCTCCGTTGAGCCTCCACACCGTGTCGTCGCGAACGGGCCGCACGCCGGCTGAGGCCAGCATGTCGCGCCATGGCACCAGTGGAGGCAGCTCCTTTGGGTGGCCGTGGGTCTCGGAGAGCTCGGCCGCCAGCTGATCGATCTGCAGCAAAAAGCGCCGGCCATCGGGAGCCGTCAGGTCCTTGAACTGGCTGGGGTCCTTCCACGCCGCGGGCTGGACCGGCAACTTCCATTGCTTGAGCAGTTGGTCGACCCGGGCTTTCTGGGCCGGCTCGGTGCTCCAGAAGTCCGAGAACTGGGCCTGCGCAAAGACCATCCAGCGAACTCCAAGTGCCGCGGCGGTCTCGTCGTCCAGGTAGCGCGAGACGCCACCGGCGGTCTTGCACTCGGCGATCAGAGCCATCAGCTCTTTGCGCTCCATCTCGGGGTCTCCGCCGATCTTCGGAGGAGGGGAGGGGGCTTCGAGCTGCCACTTGGGCGGCAGCTCGCTCTCGGGTCCGCCGCCATCGAGCTCAAAGGCCAGCTCGGCTCCAGAGAGCCAGTCCGAGAGCCACTGCCCGCGCTCTTCCTTGAGCTCTTCGAGGGTCCATGGGCTTGTGTACAGCGCCGTCCCGGTGACGCCCATCTGGGTCAGCAGCGCGATGCCGGCGATGGTGTTGGCCACGAGGGGCTTCTGCCCGTTGGCCTTGAGTGAGGCGACGACACGCCAGCCTAGGTAGATCGGCATCACTCCCAGACCCAAGCCGAGTGCGATGGACATCGCAGCCGGTGCCATGGGCCCGAAAAAGTCGACGAACCAGGGACCGGCATGGGCAGCAAACAGCAGGCTGTTCACGGCGATGCCGATGAGAATGCAGCCAGATAGGACAATGATGAGTCGCATATTGGTCATACGTCAGACTCCGTCCGCTAGTTCAGGGTCCCTACCTCAAGCAGGCTGCGCATTGTTTGCACCGATGAGGTCTCGTCTCCACGCGCAATGCGATGCACTAGCTCGGTGGCGGCGGTATTCAGGGGCACGTCGACGCCGTGATTGCGGCCCCGCTCGACGATCTCGCCGTTCAAAAAATCAACCGCTGGAGGGCGACCGCGCTCGATCGCCGACAGCATCGACGAACGCAAACGCCGGTAGCGAACCCCTACAGCAAGCAGCAGGGAGTGCTTGGCCACCAGCGAAGAGGTGCCCATCTGCGCGTTGCGTTCGGCCTGGGTGAGTGAGATCCACTCGAGGTCGAGGGTGCCGCCCAGCTTTTCGAGTGCAACGCCCTCGGCTTGGGCTACCGCCACAACCTCGGTGAAGATGCGCAGCGCCAGCGTGCGTGTGACTTGGTAGCGGACCAACGGACCAAAGCGGTCGCCGCCGATGGTGCCCAGCGTCGAGATGGCGCAGTTGAACGCCAGCTTGGTCCACCGGGCGCCACGCAGGTTGCCCGTGTGTTTGACGGGTCCAATCACCTCGAGGAGGGTGGCGAGTGGCCGCATTTCATCTTCCGTCTTGCCATCAAGGGAGCCGATGGTGAATCCGCCGGCAGATGTGCGGTCGAACAGCCCGGGCTCTGGCATGTGTGCGCCCCAGCTGACAATGCAGCCGACGACTCGGTCAGGGCCGACGATTCGTGCGATGCGCTCTTCGGGCAGGCCGTTCTGCATGACGACCATGGCGCCGTCGGAGGCCAGCAGATGGGCGACACCGCGGGCGGCCTCTTCCATGTGTGGAGGCTGGGTCGCGAGGAAGATCCAGTCGAAGGAGCCGGTGGCCTCGTCTGGCGACGCGATAGTCGTGCCGGGCACCGAGGCCTGTCCGTCAGCGCCGGTCAGGCGGTAGCCGTGGCTCGCGATGGCGCTCGCGATGGCGCGGTTGCGGGTCAGGCCAGTGACCTCGGGCGCTGCGGGTCCGCTGTGGTGGCGAAGCAGGTTGGCGGCGATGGTGCCACCGATGCCCCCCACGCCGACGATCAGGATGCGTACAGGTCGAGTCATGTGCGGCCCCTAACCCTGATGGGCGGGGTCGGGCGTGTGGTACCAGCCGCTGATGATGTAGCCGTGCATGTGCCGCATCAGGGTTGGACTTCTGCGCCACGCCCCGGGCTGGCGAATGTCGAACAG
>CAYYHT010000722.1:0-4118 GCA_964471355.1 uncultured Enterobacteriaceae bacterium | reverse complement strand
GAGGTCTACGTGATGGACTGGGGTCTTTCCAAGGTCGTCGGCGAGGCCGAGATGCACCGCGATTCCATCACCACCACGGGAACCGGGCACTGGAATCAGACGCGCATGGGAAGCGTCATGGGCACTCCTGCTTACATGGCGCCAGAGCAGGCCCGCGGCGAGATCGACATCATCGGAAGCCAAGCCGACCAGTACGCGCTGGGGTTGATGCTGTATGAAATCGTGTGCGCCCGACACGCCCGAAGCCGCGTCGGCAGCGCCATCGTGCTCGAGGAAGCCCGAGAAGGCTACATCCCCAACTTCCACGCCCCCAGCCCCAACGAGCGCATTGCACCCGAGCTCGAGGCCATCACACGCAAGGCCCTGGCGCCTCATATTCTGGACCGCTACGAAACCGTAGAAGGCCTGGCAGAGGACATCCGCCGCTTCCTCAACAACGAAGAGGTCGCGGCCCTGCGGGATACCCGCCTGATGTCCATGCAGCGGTGGATGTCCCGCAACCGCGAGCGCACCTTCCAAGTCCTGGTGGGCCTGCTCATCG
Organism: uncultured Enterobacteriaceae bacterium; assembly: GCA_964471355.1. Lineage (GTDB taxonomy): Bacteria > Myxococcota_A > UBA796 > UBA796 > CAYYHT01. Next base: position 3,577 of record CAYYHT010000722.1, on the reverse strand, counting down.
GCATCGTGGTGGTCGTGATGGGGGCCGCATTCAAGATCACCAACGACGCGAAGGTCGCCGCAGCCAGAGAACTTCAGCTGACCCAGCGCGTGGGCGACGCCGGCCGAATGGCATCGCAGCTCGACCAACACTTCTCGACCATCGAGACGCGAACCCGCATCATCGCGACTGCAGCGCGCAATCTGTTGAGTCACGGCAAGCCATCAGACATCCACGTCTACAAGAACGCGGAGTGGGACTCGGTCGATACGCGCCCGGGAGACGTGCGTTTCTCCGAGGCTTGGGGAGGCGAGTACACCACCATCTGGCCCAATGTGTTCGTGACGGGCGGACTCTACGAGCCAGCTGACGAGGCCTTGAAGACCATCGCGCCGATCAAACGCGAGATGCGAAACGCGCTGCTGACCCCTCCTCTGGGCCCCGCGGGCAGTCGTCCCGACGACTACTGGATGCAAAAGGGCGGACCGGTGAAGTACGTCACCATCGGCTTGGCCAATGGTGCTGTCATGGAGCTGCCTGGCGCGGGGTGGAACCCCGGTGACTACGACCCGCGAGTGCGCCCGTGGTACGCGCTCGGCTCACAGAGCGAAGGGGTGGCCTGGGGCAGCCCCTTTCCCTCGTTTGCGGGTGGTCCGCTACTCATGCCGTGTTCGTTGGCATTCCGCGACGACCAACAGAGCGTGATGGGGGTGGTCTCGGTGCAGACCAGCTTCGAGTTTCTGATTCAGCACCATCTGATGACCGACGACCCCACCATCCGCGAGACCTTCCTGCTCGACTCCAGCGGCGACATCATGCTTCGCTCATCGGACGCGGGCCTGCGGCAGAAGGGCAGATCTGACCAGGTTCACGAGACGCCACCATTCCACCACGCCGGTCTGCTGCCGGAAATCAAGCAACGACCCTCTGGCTATCTGGAGCTCGACGGCACGCTTCTGGCGTGGGACCGGCTTCAGCTCGAAGGCTGGACCTTGGTGATCGAAGCCGACCCCATCTAGGCCCGGGCGTCCAGAGCCAAGAGCCGAGCGGTGGCCACAGGGCGCTGCGATCCAGATGCAGATCTGGATCCTCTGCAGATGCACGCCAAATGCCCGTTCGCAAGTACTTCAGATCTGGAGGCTCAAGCACTCTCCAGATTGGCCCGAAGAGAAACTTGCCACCAACACTTACCAAACCCCAGAGGCACATCATGAAACGCACTCTCCTCGCAGCTGCCCTGCTGTTCGCCGCATCGCCGGCAATGGCGGGCACAGACACGCAGCTGAACGGCGTCAACGCCACAGACACCATCACCATGCAGGCCGATGTGTCCAACTCGATCACCATCACCGTCGCCGGTGACGGCACCGATACGGTTCTTCAGGCCACCGACTCGCTTCTGGACTTCGGAACAGTAGACGCCTACGGCTTCCAGGACTCCGGCGCCAACGTCTCCGGTACCAATACGGTGAACGGCGGCTACGGCGGCTCGTTCGTCATCGGCTCCCTGAAGGTCACCGTCAACTTCACTGGCTACGGCAGTGCTGATGTCACCCTCGAGCGCAGCGCCATCGGCGGAACGGGGTCTGGAACTCCCGACGTCGTCTGGGCAGCTGGAGTCCCCGGGGCCACCGACTGGTCGACCGCTCTCGGGACCGCCATCCCAGAGACACCCGCAGCCCCCACGACCATCGGTACGGCCCTGGCCGACGGCGGCACCGTCGACCTCCAAGTCGGCTTCGGCCTCGCAACAGCAATTGGCACAGGTACCTACACCTCTGACCTCTTGCTCACAGCAATCGGGAGCTAAGACACAGCTTGCCTCCCCCCTCGCCCAGACGAGGTCTATCGGCGATGCTGGCCCTCTGGGTCGGTTTGGGGGGAGGGGTCTGTCTCGCAGAGCCCCTGGAGGAGGAAGTGCCCGGCGCTTCCTCCTTCTCGCCGTTGGATCAGACGATCATCGTGGTCACCGTGGGCCAATCGCTTCACCTCGAACTCGGTGAGTTCGACCAGGTCGTTTCGCTGGCGCCCGATCGCCTTATGGCCACGACCAGTGACTCGACCCACGTCGAGCTGGTGGGCGGCCCCCGGGTCGGAAACGCCGCGCTGCTCGTCGTTCGCGGAGGCCACACCGAGACCGTGGTCATCGAGGTGGAGTCCGCCTATGCGTGGAAAGAAGCCCTGTACGATGGCGAACGCGCGCGGCGGCCTCGCATAAGGTATCGCGGGGCACTGAGCACTATCGGCAGCACCGCCTCACCGACCAGATTGGTCCAGTCGCACAACTTGGGGGTGCGGCAGGAGTACAGCCAAGGGCGGGCGTGGGAGGCCGACTTGGTGGCCCGGAGAGCCAGCGACGGCTGGCGCCTGCAGACCGGTCGCCTCAAGCTCGAACAGGAGGGCATGACCGCGCAGCTGGGAGACACAAGTGTGTCCCTGGCGTTTCAGCAAATGTCGGTGCGCCTGCGCGGCATCGACATGCAGCTGGGGAACAAGCGGCGAGCCGCTGGAGTGGTGGCGGGCTGGGGGTCCAACAACACCGGTGCCCCAGGGCATGTCCTCGCAGCTGCCTACGGCCGGGCGGCTTCTCAGCGACGGTGGACCGAGGGCTCGATCGGCATGCTCTCGACGGCGGCTCGACCCGCTCGCCTCGCCACACGCACAGGCGCGGGAGTTCGCGGCAACCGCGGGCAGCTGTACGTCGAAGGGGCCTCACTGGGCGCCGGCCTTGCGGGCTCGCTCAATGGCCAGCTCACCATGGGCAAATTGGACATGCGAACCCGCATCACCCACCGTTCGCAGCAGTTCACGTACCTGAGCACCACCGGCGTGAAACGCACGCGGGCAGACTTCCGGGCCGGACTGCGGCTGCACGAGCATTGGCAGTTGGCGGGTGTCGGCGCCATCAACCGGCACGGCGGTGGCGTCGCCGATGCCGGAACCGGAACCGAATCCGGGGTGATGGGCCTGAGCGGCCGGTGGCAACCCAACAGCAACACATCGATCAACGCGCTGTGGCGCGGCGGCTACTCGCGAGCCGAGGGCTTTGATCGCGTCCCCATTCAGAACATGGGCCTGGGCATCCGCCGCGAGGCCACCAAGAGGGTCTTTGGACTGGCCGAAGGGGACGTCGGAATCGCCGCAGGGACCCTCGCACAGAGTCGCTACCAACTGTCGATGGGCATCGGCGCACCGCAACAGTGGGCGCTCGTCGGGGCTTTCCGGGGAGTGCGGCGCGAAGGAATCATCAGCGAGACCCTCACCGCATCCTATGTGACCGCCGGCACCGGACTGGAGGCGCGAGCCGATGTGGGCGTCGTGCACACCGCCATCGGGGGCTCGAGTCAGTGGGTGCCACTGATGGCAGCGGCGACCCATGTTCCGCTGTCGAGAGGCATGCGCCTGGAGCTCGGCACATCACGGCAAGGCTCTGCCCTGGCCCGCTCTGGCGTCATCTGGCGCGTGGACACCGCACTGGTGCTCGAGGGCAACCTGACCACTCGACGCGGACAGTCCTTTGGCTTGACTGGGCGGGTCGTCGGGCGGGTCTTCGAAGACCTGGACGGCAACGGCATCCAGGGACCGGGCGAACCGCCCA
>CAYYHT010000721.1:0-4120 GCA_964471355.1 uncultured Enterobacteriaceae bacterium | reverse complement strand
CAGCTGGACCTGTTCATGAATCTCGAACCCGACCAGCAGGTTCGCCGAGGGAATGAACTTGCTCTGGTCCAGGCCGGCCAGAGTGACGTTTTGCACGGTGATGACGTCGAGCCAGCTGCCACCGTCCATGCGCTGCGTCAGCTCGTAGCCCAGGGTGAACATGTGCGGGCTGTCGAGCAACCGATCCGGGTTGTTGAAGTACGCCCGGTCCAGGTTCACGTAGGTGTAGCCAACGCGGAACCCATGCAGGTTGGTGACGACAATCTCATCGACCGGCTCGGCCCTTGCCTCGCCCTCCATCCTTCCGTCTTGGGCAAGAGCAGGCATGGCCAGCGTGGTGGCGAGAACAATGGCGACAAGGGTGCGCGTGGTCACTGGAAGCTCCTTTCGGTCGTCGAGGACCGTCAGCAAATGTCTCTTGCCAAAGCCGTACCAACCGTCAAACCACTGTTTTTCGCCATTTCCGTTCACGTTCGTGGACACGAAGGGAAACGATCGTGGACGGGCACCCCGGGGCGACCTGGGCCGCGATACCCGTCCGGTCGGAGACGCAATGAAAGTCCTGGTCATCGGTGCGGGAGCCATTGGGCAAGTGTTCGCCCGTCACTTTCAACTCGGAGGGGCCGATGTCAGCTTCTTGGTGCGGCCGAAGTACGCCGATGCCACCCGGGCCGGGCTGGTGGTGTACCCGCTGAACCGAGGCGCCTCGGAACGCGGCACGCCAACGCGCCTTGTGTGCGGGGTCGAGACCGACCAGGACGAGGCCTTGGCCAAGGGCTGGGATTTGGTGGTGCTCGCCATCTCGTCGGTGGCGCTGCGCTCTGGGGACTGGCTTGAGCGCCTGGGCCGTGACCTGGGCACTGCACGCTTGCTGGCCCTGCAGGCGGGACCCGAAGACGGCGAGCTCATTCACAAGCACATCGACCCGAGCCGCGTGGCCTGGGGCATGTTGGCCGTCATCAGCTACCAAGCGCCACTTACAGGCGAATCGCTTCCTGAAGAGGGCGTCGCATACTGGTTTCCGATGCTCTCGAGCCTGGGCTTCAGCGGACCTCAGCCCGTCCTGGACGAGGTGACCACCGCATTGAGCAAGGGCGGCATGCCGGTCAAGCAGGTCGCCGATGTGTCCGTTGACGTGCAGTTCGCCGGGGCCATTCTCGAGAAGGTGGTCACGACACTCGAGTGCGCGGGCTGGTCCTTTGCGGCGCTGCGGCGCGACCCCGAGCTGCTCGACCTGGCGGTCGCCGCAATGCACGAGAAGTGGTTGCTGGCACAGGCCCGAACGGGGGTACGCGCTCCGTTGGGCATGCGCATGATTCGCCCGTTCATGCTGCGATTCGTGCTGTGGCTGGCCCCAAGAATTCTGCCTTTTGATCTCGAAGCCTTCTTTGCCTACCACTACGTCAAGGTCGGCGAACAGACCCTGATGCTGCTCGATACGCAGCTGCGGCTATACGAGCAGCACAACATTCCCTGCCCGGCGAGCATGGACATTGCGCGCCGGCTGCGCGCTGGACGTGCCTAGAACGGCAGCGACCTATGCCTGATCAGCGAGCCAGCGCTCGAGGATCTTCATCGCCGCGGCCTGGTCGATGACGTCCTTGCGCTTCTTGCGGCTCATGCCCGCCGCAATGAGGTCGCGCTCGGCCTCGACGCTGGTGAACCGCTCATCGGTATAGGTGACCGGCAGCCCCGAGGCCTCACCGACGGAGTCCCCAATCTGTCGCGCGAGGCGGCACGAGCGTTCCTCGGTGCCGTCGAGCTCAAGAGGCAGCCCCACCACGACATGGTCGGCGTCGTACTTCTGAATCAACCCGATCAGCACCGCAGTGTCTTTTTTCACGCCTCTGCGCTTCACGGTCTGCACGGGCTGGGCAAACAGACGCAGGGGGTCGCTGACAGCCACCCCGATCGTCTTGGTGCCGACGTCAAGCGCGATTACACGGGACATGTCACCTTGCCGAATTGCTTGCCGGACATTTTCTGTCCTCCTGTACTGGACATCCGAACAGTGATGCAGTAGAAACTGGACACCCGTTCAGTAGTGCTCACGCACATCCCCTCCTAACCCCCATTCCGGAGCCCCGATGCCCAATCCTCACGGACGTCCGCTTCGCAGAGTGGTGACGGCAGAGATCCTCTCTCAGGGCGACGAAGTCGTGACCGGCCAGACCGCCGACACGAACGCGGCATGGCTGTCCACGCGGCTGACGGACATGGGGCTCAGCATGATGCGGCACACCTCGGTCGGTGACCGCCAAGACGACATCCGCGACCTCTTCCTGGCTGCTGCTGGACGCTCCGACATCGTCATCTGCACCGGCGGTCTCGGGCCTACGGACGACGACCTCACTGCCCAGGCCGTCGCAGACGCCTTCGACCGCCCCCTCGAGTTCCGCCAAGACGCGATGGACCACATCGCTGCTCTGTATGCTCGCTACAACCGCCCCATGCCCGAGGTCAACCGCAAGCAGGCCTGGTTGCCCAAGGGCGCGACCATGCTCACCAACCACTGGGGCACCGCACCGGCCTTCTCTGTCGAAGAGTCGGGCACGTTGTTCTTCTGTTTTGCGGGGGTCCCCCGCGAGATGAAGGCCCTGTTTGACGCCTACGTGGTCCAGACCGTGACGCAACGACTGCAGCTGACGGGGGGGCGACTGGTCACCCTGCGCACTGCTGGTGTGGGCGAGTCCAACCTGCAAGAGCGCGTGGGCACAGTCGAATCCACCGAGTACGTCGTTGGCTACCGCTCCAAACTCCCCGAAAACCAGGTCAAGCTGCGCTTCAGCGCTGGCGTCTCTGACGAACGCATCCGCGAAGTCACCGCCGACATCGCCGCCCGCATCGGGTCCCCGGTCTTCACGATCGAGGGCCTCGACGACGGCGACGGCGGCACCCTGCCCCAGGTCGTGGGCAAGACGCTGCTGCAACAGGGACAGACAGTTGCCACAGCCGAATCCTGTACTGGCGGACTGGTCGCTGCGATGTTCACCGGCGTGCCCGGCTCCAGCGAGTGGTTTCTCGAGGGCGCAGTGACCTACTCCAACGCCTCCAAGCTCCGGCAGCTCGGCGTCGACCCGGCGACTCTCGAACAGCATGGGGCCGTGTCCGAGCCCACCGCGCGCCAAATGGCCGAGGGCATCCGCAAGGTGTCTGGGGCAACCTGGGGCCTGTCCACCACTGGCATCGCCGGACCCGGTGGTGGCTCTGATGACAAGCCCGTCGGCTTGGTGCACGTCGCTGTCGCCGGACCAGACCAGACCCATCACCGCGCCCTGCGGCTCGGTGGTGATCGCCATCGCATTCAACAGCTCGCAGCAGCCGGCATCGTCGACATGCTGCGTCGCAAACTCCAACACCGTCTATAGAGACCCGTTCCCTCCAAAAGGAGCCACCATGGCCAAGAAAAAGAAGAACATGGACTTCTCAGTCCCGAATCCGAACGAGCGCGAGCGAGGTCAAGCCGTCGACGCCGCCATCAGCAGCATCGAGCGCATGTTCGGCAAGGGCTCGATCATGCGGTACGGCAATGCCGAGCCGCTGCCAATCGAGTCCGTCTCTACGGGTTGTTTGGGCATTGACCTCGCTCTTGGCATTGGCGGCCTGCCCAAGGGACGCGTCGTCGAGATCTTCGGCTCCGAAGCCTCGGGCAAGACGACCTTGGCCCTGCAGACCATCGCCGAGGCTCAAAAAGCCGGGGGCGTGGCCGCATTTATCGACGCCGAGCACGCACTCGATATCAACTACGCCAAGGCACTCGGCGTCCAGATCGACGAGCTGCTCATCTCGCAGCCCGACACCGGCGAACAAGCCCTCGAGATCGCCGAGACCCTCGTGCGCTCGGGTGCCATCTCCATCGTCGTCATCGACTCTGTCGCCGCACTCGTCCCTCGGGCCGAGCTCGAAGGTGACATGGGTGATGTGCAGCCCGGTGCCCAGGCCCGCCTCATGAGCCAGGCCCTGCGCAAGCTCACCGGCGCCATTCACAAGTCCGAGACCATCGTCATCTTCATCAACCAGATGCGCGAAAAGATCGGCGTCATGTTCGGCTCGCCCAAGACCACCTCGGGTGGCAAGGCTCTGCGGTTCTACGCATCTGTCCGCATCGAGATCAACCGCA
>CAYYHT010000720.1:0-4144 GCA_964471355.1 uncultured Enterobacteriaceae bacterium | reverse complement strand
ACCGAGCTCTGCAACGAGGTCGACGACGACTGCGATGGCGCCATCGACGTGGCCGACTCCAGCGTCACTGGTGCCCAGACGGTCTACTTCGACGCCGACCTCGACGGCCATGGAAACGCCGCGGCGGTCGCCCAGACCTTCTGCACAACCCCCGATCAGTACGCGGCGACAAAGGACGATTGCGACGACCTCGACGGCACGGTCTATCCAGGAGCCAGCGAGCTTCGCGACATGATCGACAACGACTGCGACGGCGTCTGCGACGAGGGCTTCATCGCAGCAGGTGACGTCATCGTCACCGAAGTCTTGGGCTACACCAACTGGATTGCCCCGTTCTTTGAGATCTACAACAACACCAACTCGGACATCCCGCTGTGTGACGGCTGGTCCTTCCAGAACCAGTCGGGCAGCAGCTTCGTCTTGAACGCGTCGAACACGGTGCTGCGGGCCAACACCCACTACGTGCTGACCGGCGACGACAACCCAACGTCGAACGGCGGCTACCTCGCGGACTACGAGTGGAGTGGCTTTGGCGTCAGCGGCTCGGGCAGCATTCGCATTTTGTTCGACGGCAACGAAATCGACTCGGGCAGCTACGACTGGACTGCCAATCCAGACCGAGCCGCGCAGCTGTCTGCCGACGCTTACGGAGCCAGCCAGAACGACAACTCCAGCAACTGGTGTGAGTCTTCGATTCAAGCAGCCATCGTGGACACAGGCACCCATGAGTACTGGGCGACCCCGGGCAGCATGAACGCGTTCTGCGCGGGCAGCGGAAGCGGCTCCTAGCTCGGTGAGCACAGAGCGAATCAGGCTAGCGGATGTCAGCTGGCTGCCGGCGGGAGCCCAGTCGTCTGTGGTCTTCGGGCGCGGTCTGGAACACCGACTGGAACTGGGGGCGGCAGAGGCGGGTTGGCTGCGTTCGTGCGACCACTTCGCATCGGTGGGCGAGCACGCCCGTCGCATCGCCGACCAGCAGGGCACCAGCCGCAAGAGCATCCGCCGACTGCTCGAAAAGTGCCGCGCTGCCGGCTTGATGGACTCGCTCTCGGAGCTGCGAGCGCCCCAACAAGGCGCTGCGCTGACCCCCATGAGCCGAGTCATCATGATCACCAAGAACCGGGCTCAGACCGCTCTGCGGGGAGCCCGAAGCGTTCTGACAGGACTCGCCCAGGCGCAACGGCAGGCGAGCCTGACCGTCTTCGATGACACCAGCGAGGCCGGGGCACGTGCCGAGGTCATCGAGCAGCTGTGCAAGCTGTCTGCCGAGATCGGTCTTGCGGTGCGGTACTCCGGAAAGGCAGAGCGCGACCTGTGGCGCGCACAAGCGCAAGCCCTGGGCCTCGACGCGGCAGCCCTCACCGAGCTCACCGACGGAACCGACGCTGGACGCCAGCGCGAGGGCGCAAATCGAAACTCCGTCCTGCTGGACACGCTCAGCGAGCGGTTTCTCACCGTCGACGACGACATCTTCTTCGAACATGCGCCGCATGACCAGCTCGACCCGAGAGTTCGCCTCGACTGTACGCAGGACCCCACCGACTTCCGCTTCTTTCGCGATCGCGCAGCGGCACTGCGATGGCCGGTGGACCCGTCGGTCGACGCGCTCGGCATTCACGATCGACTGCTGGGCAGGCCCGTGCGGGAGATCTTGCACGCTGACGGCAGCGAGGATTGGTGGAACGGCGTCGATACGCGAGTGGCCAGCAGCTTGCGCTCCGGCAGAGCATTTGTGGCCGTCACCGCTGTCGGAGCCCTTGGCGACAGCGGCATGGGCAGCAACCAGTGGTACTTGCACATGGACGGCTCATCGTTCGACAACGCAGCACCCGATGACGCAACCTGGAGCTGGACGCGCACGGCACGCGCGATCCATCGGTGTGCGCCCGCTCCCACCGTCAGCAGCGGCTTGCACATGATGGGCATGACCTTCGCCGCGGACCACACCCGATTCCTGCCCCCATTCGATACGGCGGGGCGCAATGTGGACGGCACATGGGCCGTCTGCGTGCGCCACGTCCACGAAGACGGGTTCATCGCACACCTGCCCTGGGCGATTCGCCACGATCCACCGGTTGAGCGTGCCTTTGCTGCCGACGGCATGCACAGCCTGCCCACGCTCCTGCGCAGCAGCGAGGTCATGCGCTGGGTGTTGTGGCAGAAGGCCTTTGGACGCCACGCGAGCCCCCAGGAGCGGTGGCGTCGAATCGTGGCCTCACTGGCCGAGGTGGTGGCCCTCGACCCAGCCTCGTTCCACGAGTGGATCTCGGTGCACTGGCTGCAGCGTTGCAGCGCGCTGATCACAGGGCTCGACAAGCGTTTGGTCGCGCATCCCCACGCCCCTGCCGGTTGGACCAGAGACGTCCACCGCACGATCGATTCACTGCGCGGTGCCATGACGACCGAGCCAAGTTCGGTCTACCAGCGTCCGACCGCGAACAGACCTCTGCAGGACTATCAATCCGACCTTGGTCGCACGCTTATGGCCTGGAAGAACTGGACTCAGGCGCGTGAGGCCGCGACAGAGCTCAAGGCCCGCGGGCACCAACTCTCTCGGCTGTTGCCGGCCCCATAGGACGCCGATGTTCAGGCACCAAGCGCATGGGCACGCGGACGGCCGCACTATCCACGCGGTTCCGGCGTCTGCAGCACCTCAAAGTCCTCGCTCGAGTCGTCGGTGTCCTGCAGCCAGCCGCCCTCGATGGCCTCGACGCCGGTTCTGTGGCGCTGCAGCGACTCGCCGCTGTAGGTGTCGGACACGTACATAAAGCCACTGTCGACGCTGTCGGCGAGTCGCTTGAAGTCCCCGCTGTTGCCATCCATGACGGTGTCGATGCCGTCAATCACGTCGTCGAGCTCCCCCTCTTGCAGTGGCCAGGGGCCCCCCGAGAAATCGCTGAAATCGGCGCCGGATTCGAGCACCACCACGCTGGGGCCGAACACAGTGATCAGCCAGTCGTAGCCGCCGCTGAAGTGCACCTCTTCGAGGTTGTCCACGGTCGGATGGTCGTCGTCATTGCCGCCATCGACGTAGGCCTCCCAGTCTGCCCCGGACAAGTCGACCGTCGAAAACGGCGTGTGATTGGTGCCATCGTGGGCGATGAGAATGGACTCTCCAGGCTCAAGAATCGTGTCTTCTGGGTCCCCTGGAATGCGCCACACACTGTCCAAGATGAGCCGGTCGGTGTACGCATCAGGAGCCATGCCCGGATTGATTACCCCCGCCGCCCCGTACACGTCGGCCACATACAATCCTCCGACCTCGATTCGGTCCGGGCTGTTGTTGGCCAGCTCGATGAACTGGTCCGAGAAGTAGTGGTCGGTGCCGCCCATTGGCGGGCTGCCAGCGTAATAGAGCTCTTCGATGACCAAGCGGCCCTCGGGACCGACGGGCGCTGGCGGCTCGGGCTCGCCACAGCCGATCAACAGCAGGAGTAGAGGAGACATGGTCGCCATCGTAGACTGAGTCGTGCTTGTACTCACCTGGCTTGCGTGTGCCTCCCCCGAACCCATCGATCTGGGCGAGCCTTGGCTCGAGCTAGGAGCGGGACAGACTGCCTTCGAGCCGCTGCAGGACGACGACGTCGTCGAGCTGGTGGCCGGCCCCCAGGGAGGCTGGCACGTGGATGTGTCCGTGCGCTTCGGCGGCATGTGGCCAGACGGCGTGACGCTCACCTACGGAGCCTGGCTGGACGATGCGCTGGTGTCCTTCGAGAGCAGCGCGCAGCTGTCCGAGAACAGCGTGCTGGTGATCGACGATGGCTGGGAGCGGGTTGCGGACCGCATCGTCTTCGACATCGCCGAAACCAGCGAGGTCGTTGGTCAGACCCTAGAATTGAGGCTGGCCTGCACTTCAGAACAAGGGAATCTAGATGATGTGCGCCAGGTGGCCCTCGTGGACGAACAGTAGCGAGCGACGTCGACACCACCCCGACATTTCGGGCCAACATCCCCGACAAATCTGGGGTACACCCACGGTCATGCGAAACCTGACTCTGTGCTTTCTCTTGGCTGCGGCAGCTTGCAACCCCGTCGATTCCAATGACACCGATGACAGTGACGGAGGCGAGTCGGACACCGACACGGACACGGACACGGACACGGACACGGACACCGACCTCGACAACGATGGCTTCTTCGAGGA
>CAYYHT010000719.1:0-4166 GCA_964471355.1 uncultured Enterobacteriaceae bacterium | reverse complement strand
GCAGCTCAATCAATGCCTCGGTGACCGTTCGATCGGGGGGCAGCCTCGGCGACAGGCGCAACGCCGTCGGCATCGTCGTGCCCCAGGTCGAGCTCGAACCCGAGACTCAATATCGACTGCAGTTGAGCGCCGACGACATCATCGACGACGACACCAGCACCGATGAGACCACGGTCTTGTTCACGACCGGAGGCGGAGCGGACCTCACTCCCCCCACCTATGCGGGCATTCAAGCTGCGGTCCACACCACCCTGATCGCAGGAACGGCCGCGGACTCCTGCGACGAGGGGGCAACGCGCTGGCGCTTTGACGTGACCGGCGCTCCAGCCGCCAGCGACACCGTGGCCTATTCGGTGATGCGCGAGGGCTTCACCATGGCCATCGGCACCAGCCCCACGCTCGTCTACGAAGCGCCACCCGAGGGCTTTCCGACGGACATTTGCCTGTCCGTGCACGCCATCGACCAAGCGGGCAATGTCGACGCAAACGGCGCCGATCTGTGCGTTCCGGTGACCGACGACGGCACCGACACCGACACCGACACCGACACCGACGACACCTTCTATTGGCCAGACACCGACACCGTGGACACCTTCCGCTGGGAGGACACGTTCTATTGGGCCGATGATTGGTGGGAGACCGGCTACTGGTGGGAAGACCGATGGGGTCCAGGTTGCCACGGCTATACCTACCGAATCTGCGGTCCGACCGGTCCGGGCGCTCCGATGATGCTGCCGTTGATCATGGTCCTGTTGCTGCGACGCCGACAGTCCTAGAAAAACGCTCTAGTAGGTCGCGGTCACCGGCAGAATCAGCACGCCGCCAGCGTGCTTTGGACCCGCGACAATGAAGGACCGGTTGCGGTGGATGCTGACGGTCGTGTCGAGCAGCTTGCCCTGGCCGTTGTACATGCGAACGCGAATCTTGGCTTCGGTACTGCTTCGGTTCAGCAGCTGAACCTTGACTCGACGGCCACCCACAATCGAAAACGTCGTCTCCTGCTTGAGGGCAAGGGACGCGTTGTAGTCCGCGAGATGACTGAAGCTCGTGTAGTTCAGAAACTTCAGGTGCTTGATGATGTCCGGAGAGATCTTGGGGTCGACGGTCGTGTTTGCATTGGTCGCATGCACCACAACGAGCTCGATGGTCACCTTCTGGGCCGCGGTCTGCGTGGGCGGCGGACGCCCGCCAGGAGGTGGTTGTTGCGCTAGAGCCGGTCCAGCAAGGGTGACCGCCATCAGAACCATCAGCGCGCGCATGAAGCTGGCCAACGTCAAAATGTGCGCCCTCAGAGGGACGTTTCCTCGTCGAGCCAGATGACCAGCGGTCCTTCCTCGCCTTCGGCCTGAAAGACCTGCACCGTCACGTTCTCGGCGTACGAGAGCTCGTTGACTGTGATCTCGGTAGCGGACGCGAACGTTGTCACCTCTGGAACGTTGTCGGGCACATCGGTACCCTGCAGCGAGGGTACATTGACCAGTACCGCGAGCACAGCCGCTGCCGCAAGTGCGGCGGCTGGAATCTGCCACCCGCGGTTTGCGGGCTCGGGAATCTGCGCTGGCGGCGCAACGATCGCCGGGCCCATCACTCGGCTCATCACGCCGTGAATCACGTCAGTCTCGCCCGCTTCGGCGCGCACGGCCTCGGCAAGCAGCGCTCCATCCCACCCGGGGACCTCTTCTGGGTCAGCGATGCCAATCTCGGGGGCGACAGCGGCCCAGATGGAGTCGACCTCGCCAGCCTGTTCCGCCACGGCCTCTCGGAGCTCGCGCCCGATGCTGGCAAACGCGGTCATCATCGCGGTGGCTTCCCGGTTGCCGCGCATTTGCTCTGCTGCCGCAGCCCGCCCGGCCAGATCAAGCTCGCCATCGAGCATGGCCGACACCCAAGCGGTGGATGCTTCAGCGGTGGCTGCTGCCATGACCGGAGCCACAACATCGACAACTCCGGCCTGTGCGCGGACCGCGTCGGCCACGGGCGCCAGCACATCGTCGAGTCCGAGCGCCGTCAGCACAGGCTGCACAAGGTCGACTCGACCCGCCGCGGACTCGACCGCCTGGGCAATCGGCAGTCCGGCGTCGGCCATGCCAACCTTGGCCAGAACCTGCGCCACAATCTCGATCTGCCCAGCGTGAGCCTCGACCGCTTGCACAATGGGCACATCGACCATCTCGAGGGCCAGGTCTTCAAGCACCTTGGCAGTGATCTCGATGTCTCCGGCGCTGGCTACAACAGCCTCAGCGACCGGCGGCTGCTGCTCGTCTGGGAACAGCGCATCGATCACACTGTCAGCAACCGAGACGTGCGCCTCGGCATCAATGGCGCCTGCCAGCATCGCGCCGAAGCCATCCTCGACTCCCAAGCAAGACAACAACGCTGGTGCGGACAAGACAGGCTCGTCATCGAGTGCATCGCGCAGCTCGTCGGGGAATCGCGCGTCGGAGGCCAGCAGCTCCTTCGCCCGTTCCAGCTCCGCATCATCCGCGATGCCATCGCGAATCCTGTTGAGCAGCTGTTCTAGCGCCATTCCATGCATCGGTTCAGCCGACATCCTGTGTGTTGGGTTGGGTTGAAGACGCCTGGGATCTCAGCGTCATTCGAAAAGGATTCACCTTTCTGCGGCCAACAATTTCTGCAGCTTCTTTCGTGCATAGAACAGTCGCGACATCACCGTCCCCTCTGGGATTCCCGTGATGTCCGAGATCTCGCGGTAGGACAGGCCCTCGAGCTCCCTCAACAAGATGACCTGCTGCTGGTCTTCGGGAAGCTTGCCGATGGCATCCATGATCTTGGAGTACAGCTGCTTGCGCTCAAGCGTCTTGGACGGGCTGTCCTGGTGATGCGTCTCGGCGATCTGGCCCTCGCCATCGCGCGTCGCAATCTGCTCGTCGAAGCTGCTGGTTTGACGGCGCTTGCGCTTGCGCGTCAGATCGATCGCGAGGTTCATCGCGATGCGGTACAGCCACGTATAGAAGCTCGATTCGAGCCGGAACGAATGCAGGTTCTTGTACGCCTTGACAAACGCATCCTGCGTGACGTCTCGAGCGTCTTCTCGGTTTCGCAGCACGCCATAGGCCATCGAGTAGACCCGCTGTTGATACTTCTCGACGAGGCCACGGTAAGCCGTCGCATCGCCGCCATTCACGGCGCGAAGCATCTCCATGTCTTCTTCGCGGCTGGCCTCACTGGCAGCGGATCGCACGGTCGCCATCTACTCCTCCCACGCGGCGGACGACAAGGTCATCACAGGTATTCGTCTCGAAATGTCAGCCATGCGCCTCGTTCCATGTGTGTCCGACCGCAGTGTTCACCTCGAGGGGTACCGCCAAGTCGGCCGCGCCCATCATCTCTCGAACGACCAGATCGCGCACGCCTTCGACGTCGGACTCGGGCACCTCAAGCAGCAACTCGTCGTGTACTTGCAGGAGGATCTTGGCACCACTGTTCGCCTTGTGGAGTGCGTTGTGGACCCGGATCATGGCGATCTTAATGAGGTCGGCCGCGGTGCCCTGAACAGGGGTGTTCATGGCCTCGCGCTCTGCGGCCATGCGCTCCTGGTAGCGCTTGCTGTGAATGGTGCTGATGATGCGTCGACGCCCAAACATGGTCTCGACGCTGCCGATTTTTCGCGCCCTCGCCTTGGTGTCGTCCATCCACGTCTTTACCTGCGGCATGCGACCGAAGTAGTCGTCCATGAACTGCTGAGCCTCGCCGCGGCTGATCTTCAGGTCGCGGGCCAAGCGGAATGCGCTCATGCCGTAAAGCAGCCCGAAGTTGATGGTCTTGGCAGCACTTCGCAGGGCGATGGTCACCTCGTCCGCGGGCACGCCAAACACCTCTGAGGCCGTTCGCGTATGGATGTCGGTGCCAGCATTGAAGCTCTCGACCAGCGGGCCCTCACCACACAAGTGGGCCAGGACTCTCAGCTCGATCTGGCTGTAGTCAGCGGACAAGAAGACGTGGCCCGGCTTGGGCACAAAGCCATCGCGCAGGCGCCGGCCTTCAAAAGTGCGAATAGGGATGTTCTGGAGGTTGGGCTCATGGCTGGCCAAGCGTCCGGTTGCTGCCACAGCCTGTCGGAAGGTGCTGTGAATGCGCCCGTCGTCTTTCACAAAGCCCGGAAGCGTGGTCACATACGTCGACAGCAGCTTCTGAAGCTTGCGGTA
>CAYYHT010000718.1:0-4179 GCA_964471355.1 uncultured Enterobacteriaceae bacterium | reverse complement strand
CTGGGTCAACCTGGGAAGCTGACGCACGATGGCCGCATGAGGGGTGTCGTGCTCCACACCGAGAACCTCGCGGATGATGTCGCGGAACGGTTCCATCGGCGGGTCTTCACCGAAGGGTGTGCATCGAGCCAAATAGAAGGGCAGTCCGCGTCGATGCGCCCGGTCGCGGATCTCGCGAACCAGCCGCGACTTGCCCGTTCCGGCGCCCCCCGTCAGCACAATGACGGCGCCTGTGCCATGGCCGAGGCCCACCAGAGCCCGTCGAATGACGTCGAGCTCGTTGCCGCGCCTGAGCCAGGGACCCTTGCCGGTGGCGCGCAGGCCCCGCCGGCGCTCGATCACATGGTATCCGGGGGTTGGCGCCCGGCCTCCGCGGTTGGGCACGTCGGCGCCACGCTTGAGTCGGAAGCGTCCCTCGGTGGCTTCGAGCACGCGCTCAGAGACCAAGATCTCGCCGTGATCGGCCACAGCAGAGAGTCGACGCGCCAGCCGGGTTGTGTTTCCACGCGCGACATACTTGATGCGGCGAGCGTTTCGGCGTCCCACGGTCACTTCGCCGGCGTGCACTCCGATGGCCAGGCTGACGTTGATGCCCTTGTCGCGCACTTCATTGACCGTGCGATGAAGCTCAAGTGCACACTCGAGGGCGCGGGCCAAGTCGTCGTCTCGGGTTCGAGGCACACCGAACAGCGCCACCACGTGGTCGTCGACGGCACTTGTGATGATGCCCTTGTACGGGTCCACGTGCCTTCGGAACCAACGCAGCAGCTGGTAGTGGCGCTTCCACAGCATCTCGGGCTCAACGCGGCTGGACAGATCCGTCAGCCCGTCGATGTCGATGACCAGGACGGCCACAAACTTGCGTTCGCCATCTGACGATGCGCGCAGTCGCCCCGGTAGGGCGGACGTCCCGTCGGGGGGAGTGATGTTGGTGGGGTGTGACGCGAGAGTCGGCTCGGGGGCATCGAGCCTGTCTAGGTCAGCCACCATGCGGGCCAGGTCGATGTCTTCGCCGGTGCGGCCTGCCTCACTGGGAAAGGCGGCTCGCATCTGGGCTGCGATTTCGTTTCGACCCGCCATCTCGCCGCGATGAAATAGCCATGCGCGCAGATCCTCTTCGAACAGGGCGGCGCTTGCGTACCGCTCGCTCGCTTCTCGGGCCAGCGCCTTGCGCAGGATGGTCCACAGGGCATCGTCGATTTTGTTGCCCTCGTCTCGCGGATCGGGCACCACAGCCTCTTGGACGCGGCGCAGTTTCTCGGCCTGGTCCTTGGTCTGGAATAGCCGGTGCCCCGAAATTAGCTCCCAAAGTACGATTCCCGCGCTGAAGATGTCCGTCCGGTGGTCGACGACGTCGCCGCGTGCCTGCTCGGGACTCATGTACGCGTACTTGCCGCCGCCGGGTCGACCCGGGGCCAGGCGTTCGGCCTTTGCTTCGGCAGTATTCATCAACCTGGCGACGCCGAAATCCACCAGTTTCACTTCGCCGTCGAAGGTCACCATCAGGTTGTGGGGGGACACGTCTCGGTGAACCAAGCCCAACAGGTTGCCCCGGCTGTCTGTTCTGCTGTGCGCATAGGCCAAACCTCGACAGGCCTTTGCGACGATGGCCACCAGCACCGGAAGGGGCATCTTTTGCTCGCTGGCCCGCAATGTCTTGACCAAGCGGGTGAGGTCGCGCCCCTTGAGATGCTCCATCGCCATGTACCAGCTCGAGCCCACCCGTCCCAGATCGTAAACCTGCACCACATTGGGGTGATTCAGGTGCACTCCAATCTTGGCTTCATTGATGAACAGACTGATGAAGCGCGGGTCCTGAGCGAACTCGGGGCGAATGCGCTTGATGACCAGGCGCTTCTCAAAACCCGCCACGCCGAAGCTGCGCGCGGCGAACACCTCGGCCATTCCGCCCGTGGCAATACGCTCGAGCAGTTCGTACTTTCCGAACGCGGCAGGGAACTGCACGGGGCCATTCGCCTCAGTGTGGGAACATCGGGGGCGGACAAGGAGGGCTTAACGCTTGGGGTCGGAGCAGGGCGCAGATCGGTTGCTGCCTTGGGGCATTGCGCTGCTTGCGGCAGGGCTTGCCGTCGGCATATTTATCGGGCGTTCGACGCCGAACGCCGCTCCGGAGATCAGCTGGACAAGCTACGCAGAGGTCTATGCGGACGTCTCGCCGGTCGTCGTGAATGTCAGTCTGGACAACCCCGTGCCCCGGTTGGGCAGCGGCTTTGCCGTGTCCGAGCATCGAGTCATCACCGCCAGACATCTCGTCGTTGGCGCCGACAAGGCGGTCGTTCGCACCGTGGATGGCAGAGTCCTGCAGGCCAGCGTGGTCGGCACCGATGCGCGATCGGACTTGGCCCTGCTCGAGGTGGAAACCGGAGGTCTGGTGCCGGCTCGCTTGGGCCGGTCAGCGGACTTGGCAGTTGGCGACACCCTGCTCGCGATTGGCAATCCGTACGGGCTCGGCCACTCCCTGGCGGTGGGGGTGTTGGGCAGCCGCGGCCGGCGCATTGCGGCCATTGACCCGGTTCTCGGGCCCCGAGTTGATTTTCTTCAGCTCACGATTCCGCTCAATCCCGGAAACTCCGGCGGCCCCATCTTCAACAGCACCGGTGCGGTGGTTGGAGTGCTCTCTGGCACCCACGCCCAGGGCCAAGCCATTGCCTTTGCCGTACCCATTGAGGACCTGGTCGAGGTGCTGCCGCAGTTGGCGGAAGGTGCGCGCGTCACCCGTGCCTTCATGGGCGTGCGCACAGAAGAGCGGGGAGAGTCCCTGGTGGTCACGCGGGTGATTCCCAGTGGACCGGCCGGTCAGGCGGGCATCCTTCCGGGAGATGAGCTGCTGGCGGTCCAGAACCTGGCGGTCAAGACGCCCGAGGCGCTCCGTACGCTGCTCGATACCCTGCCTCCGAACGACGCGGTGCACGTCCAGGTCGCCCGCGGCAGCGAACACCTTCACTACGCGGTTCGCTTGGAGGATTGGGCCGTCACTCCGGTCGTGGTGGCTGGAATGACGCTGACGGCCGAGGCCGGCTCCGGGGGGCGCGTGCTGGCGGTGCGTCCTCGCTCCCGCGCCGAGCGCGCGGGCATCAAGGAAGACGACGTTGTGGAGTCCGTCAACGGCGTGCCGGTGCAGGCGCCTGCTGATGTTCAGGACCTGCTCGAAGGCGAGGCCGCGCAGGTGAACGTGGCGCGCGAAGGCACACCGCTCAGTGTGCAGTTCGACTGGGCGGGCACGCCCTTTTCCGGTGGTGGCTAGGGCAGGGCTGCCTTGAGCACATCGGCCACGGTCTCGACGAACACGAACTCGATGTCCCGGCGCAATGGACCTGGGATGTCTTCGAGGTCAGTCTCGTTGCGCTTGGGCAGCAGGACCTTGGTGACTCCAGCCCGGCGGGCTGCCAGTACCTTCTCTTTCACGCCGCCCACGGGCAGAACCTTGCCCCGCAGGGTGATCTCGCCCGTCATGGCGAGTCTTGCTGGAACGTTCTTGCCCAGCAACAGGCTTGCAAGGGTGGTGACCATGGCTACTCCTGCTGATGGGCCGTCCTTGGGAATGGCCCCCGCGGGCACATGGATGTGGAACTCCGCGTCGAAGGCCTCTGGTGCGATTCCGTAGTCCGTCTGATGGGTGCGCAACCAGCTCATTGCGGCTGTGGCGGACTCCTTCATGACGTCTCCGAGTCGACCGGTCAGGATCAAGGTGCGCTTGCCGGGCATGCGCGTGGCCTCGATGAACAGGATGTCTCCGCCGGTAGAGGTCCATGCCAAGCCGACCACGACGCCCGGTTGATCGACCCGATCGACGATTTCGAGGAAGTGCTTGGACGGTCCGAGGTAGGTGCGAAGCCCGCCGGCGCCCACCTTGACTCCCTTGGTGCGCCCCTCGACGATGCGTCTGGCCACTTTGCGGTGCACCGTCGCGAGCTGGCGGTCCAGATCGCGAACTCCGGCTTCGCGTGTGTAGTTGCGAATGACCTGCTGCAGAGCCCCGCGGGTCAGCGCCAGTCGCTTGTCGTCCAGCCCATGCTTGGTCAGCAACTTCGGCAGCAGGTGCTGCTGGGCGATCTTGACCTTCTCTTCCTCGATGTAGCCGTTGATCTCAATGACCTCGAGACGGTCCAGAAGGGCAGGGGGAATCGGCCCTTCCATATTGGCGGTGGCGATGAACAT
>CAYYHT010000717.1:2697-4186 GCA_964471355.1 uncultured Enterobacteriaceae bacterium | reverse complement strand
CAACCAGGACTACCAAATGGAGATGTACTACGCGTCAGAGCCAGGTCGCATCAGCCACATGTACGCGCTCTGGCGCGAGGTGACCATTCCGAGCGTGGGGGTCACAGCCGAGAGTGATGGCTTTGTGAACACAGTACTCAATAGCCTCGAGGACTGGGACCAGACCACCGGTGAGCTGTGTCGGGGCGAGCTGTAGAGGCTTGTTTGAGCCGGGTCAGCCCATAAACGCGAGGGCCATCACAAATACCATCACCAAGCCGGCGGCCCCGATGAAGAACACTGTGCCAAAGCCCGCGAGCGCCATGCTCGCCGGGGCCATGCCCCCTGAAGTGGTCGGGGGATCGTCGTCCTCAAGTCCCGTGCTGCCGGCGTTGTCGGGAATGTAGGTGTCGTCGTCTCGGTCGCCCAGGCCATCGAAGGACAGTCCAGGGTCGAAGCTCTGGCTGTTCGAGGCCGAAACATTCATGTCGATCTGCGTCAGAATCTCGGCGATCGCCTCTGCGTCTGCAGGGCGGTCTTCGGGATCTTTCTCGAGCATCTTGAGGATGAGGGTCTGTAGCTCGGATGGGATCTTTCGGTCAGTCACCGCGCTGGGGTTCGGCGGGCGGTCGAATGCGTGTTGGCGCATGATCTCAAAGGTCCGGCCGACGAATGGCGTGCGCCCGGTCACCATTTCGTACAGCAAGCAACCCACAGCATAAAGGTCGCAGCGCCCGTCGAGTGGCTTGCTGGCAATCTGCTCTGGAGCCATGTACGCGGGCGTCCCGACGACCTTTCCAACGGCCGTCAGCTGCTCTTCTTGGGCGTGCTCATCGTCCTCGACAAAGCGCGCAATGGCGAAGTCGAGCACCTTGACGAAGTCGCGGCTGCCTTCCTTGCTGACCAAGCGGATGTTTGAGGGCTTGAGGTCGCGGTGCAAGATCTTCTGTGAGTGTGCCGCACCGAGTGCCAGAACGATCTGGCGGGCGATGGTGATGGCCCGCTCGGCCTCCATCGGCCCGTGTTGGCGCAGCTGTTTGGCCAACGTTCGGCCCTTGAGCACCTCCATCGAGATGTACAGCTCGCCCATGGCGGTCTCGCCGGCCTCGTAGACCTCGACGATGTTCGGATGCTGAAGTCGTCGCATGACTTCGATCTCGCGCAGGAAGCGCTTGGAGGCGGTGTCGTTCTCGACGCTGCGGTCCAGGACTTTGAGGGCGACTTGTCGTCCGCCCTTCGCGTCCTTTGCCAAGTAGACCGTGCTGGTCCCTCCGCTACCGATCTTTCGGGTGATCGAGTAGCGGCTGTGGAACACGGTTCCGACTCGGGCATCTGCCGCCGCTGTCGACATCGACAAAAACTCCAATGGGCAAGCCTACCCCAGGAGCATGGCCGTGTCTCCTAGGCGCCTCGGCGCTTCTGCAGGCGGCGCGCCAGCAGGAACGCAAGCTCTAGGCTCTGAGCGTAGTTCAGGCGCGGGTCGCAGTAGGTCTCGTAGCTGCGCGCGAGG
>CAYYHT010000717.1:0-2687 GCA_964471355.1 uncultured Enterobacteriaceae bacterium | reverse complement strand
GTTCGGACAGCTCTTGAGGGCCGCCAACGCATTCGGTGACGTCATCGCCAGTCAGCTCGAAATGCACGCCGCCGAGATGGGTTCCCGCCGCTTGATGCAGCGCAAATGCGTGAGATAGCTCGCGACGGATCTGGTCGAAGCGGCGCGTCTTGACTCCGCTGTTGGTCTTGACAGTGTTGCCATGCATGGGGTCGCTGGACCACACCACGCGCCGACCGGTGGCCTTGACTGCCTCGATGTGCGCGGGCAGAAGCTCTTCGATTCGGTCGGCGCCGTATCGGGTGATCAGCACGATGCGGCCCGGCCGGTCGTCCGGCTCGATGACGTCGAGCAGCTCGATCAGTTCGTCGGTACCCATGGACGGGCCGACCTTGATGCCAACAGGGTTGCGGACGCCACGGAAGAACTCGACGTGCGCGCCATCGAGCTGGCGGGTTCGGTCGCCGATCCACAGCATGTGGGCGCCCAGGTTGTACCAACCGTCGTCTTGCTGGACCGTGTGGGCCTCTTCGTATGGAAGCAGCAGGCCCTCGTGGGAACTGAAGAACTCGACACTGCCCAGAGCATCGGTGCTGTGTACGCCGGTCGCTTCCATGAAGCTGACGGCGTCCAGGATGCGCTTGAGCATGTCTTCGTACTCTGCGCGTGCAGCGGCATTGCGGACGAAGTCAAGATTCCAGTGGTGGGCGTCGTGCAGGTCGGCAAATCCGCCGTCGAGCAGGGCGCGCACGTAGTTGAGCGTGGCGGCGCTGCGGTACGTGGCCTCGATGAGCCGACGCGGGTCTGGTTCGCGGTCCGCCGGGGCGATGCCGTTGACGTGGTCACCGCGGTAGGTCGCGACCTCGACGCCGTCGACGACCTCGGTGGCGCTGCTGCGGGGCTTTGCGTATTGACCGGCAATGCGGCCGACGCGCACCACGGGGATGCGTGCCCCCCAGACCAGCACCAGGCTCATTTGCAGCAGGATCTTGAGCTTGTTTTCGATGGGACCCAGCGCGCAGTCTTGGAAGCGCTCCGCGCAGTCGCCACCTTGCAAAAGGAATGCCTCGCCATTGGCTACCTGGGCCAATCGACGACGCAGAGTGTCCACCTCGCCCCGGGCCACGATGGGCGGCAAGGCCCGCACGGATTCGAGGGCTGTCGCGACCGCTGCAGGGTCGCTGTAGATGGGCTGTTGGCGTATGGGGCGCTCGCGCCACGAATCGAGGGACCAGGTCATGCGCGGTGCTTAGCGCAGGCCACTGCCGGGTACCAGCCCGGAATTGGGGGCTCCTGGGGCCAGCTCCCAGCGCCGCTCGTCGCATCCGTAGGCGTGGGGCACCAGCTCGATGAGAGTGTGCAGAGGCATGGGCAGATGCGGAAGCTGCTTGGCGCTGTGGCCAGTGAAGTAGGCGTACAGGCAGCGGAGTACGGCTTGGTGGCTGACAACCAGCACATCGCCGCGCTGCCGTTCGAGCTCGATGATGACCGGCTCGGTTCGGTCGATCAGGTCTTCATAGGACTCGCCGCGCCGGTAGCGGTAGTGCAGCTTGTCGGCCTTGCGGGCGGCGAAGTCATCGGGATATTTTTCCTCGATTTCGGCGTAGGTCATGCCGTCGCACACGCCCGCCTCGATTTCGTCGAGCGCTCGCCACGTCTCGGTGGCGCGACCGAGTGGCGCGGCTGTGCTGGCGGTGCGGCGCAGCGTGCTGGTGGCGACCCTGAGGGGCAAGCCCGGTGGCACCAGCTCGTTCACTTTGATTGCCAGGGCCCGCGCATAGGTCTGCCCAGCGGTGGTGATGTCGCTGTCGCCCCCCAGTCGTCCGACCGTATTGAACTGGGACTCGCCATGTCGGGTCAGAAAGATGCGCCGGGGCTCGATGTGCAGGTTCATCAGAAAGCTGACGAGCCGGCCCTGTACGTAGCCATTGATGCGATTGACCACGAGCTGCCGACCCACGTCGATGACCTTGATGTACGAGACGTGGTCGCTGTCGATGGGCTCATAGGCGCGTTCGTAGTGCTGGATACGCTGTCGAAAGTCCGCCACGGCGGCTTCTGCATCCACGCCAGCGTAGTCGGGGGACCGCAGCTTGGTGTCCAGCACGTTTCGGGCGACGACGTCGTCGTCGTCGCAGATGCTCTCGATGTACAGCACCTCGATGCCAGCGGCTGTGAAGCGGTCCCAGACCAGCGTGCGCCTGGCGATGGTGCTGTTGGTGGCGTCGTAGATCGCCACTTGGCCACCATCGACGTCGAACCAATTCACCAGATCGTCCATGGCCGCCTCGGCCATGGCGCGGCGTCCGGCCAGTCCGTCTGGATTTGTGGGGTCGAAGAAGTCGTGTGGCTGCTGGGCACCCAAGCGTTCACGCCGGTAGTTGCCGACGTTGAAGACGCGTGCATGGAAGCCAAGCCAGCGCAGGTAGCGGGCAATGCGGCGGGCGATGGTGGTCTTGCCGCGGGCGGGCAGTCCCACCATGACGATGGCTAGACGGGGATGGGGCTCGACGGGAAGCACCGCGGCAGTATAGACGGACGACGATGATCCGCACGCTCTCGTTGCTTTTGCTCCTCTGTCCCGGTTCGTTGGCGCTTGCTCAGGACCCCGACGAGGGGTCCGAGACGGCCGGGTTCGAGGACCCACCCAAGTCCGAGACGGCCGCGACCGTGCTCGAACACGCGGTCAAGGTGGTCATCGACAGCAA
>CAYYHT010000716.1:0-4191 GCA_964471355.1 uncultured Enterobacteriaceae bacterium | reverse complement strand
CACCGGCAATGGGTGGGGGGCGGGGCTCGACGTCTGGTACGGAACGGCGACGCTCGATTCGACGGTGTCCATCGACAACAACACGGCCGACTACAACGGCGGCGGCGTGTCCATCGTCTCAGCCACCGTGAGCGGCGGCCTCATCGACGCCAACACAGCGAGTCGCGGAGGCGGGGTCTCGCTGTGGGAGGCCACAATTGCCGATGCCACCATCACGAACAACATCGCGACCTGGGGCGGCGGCGGCGTCGACACGGCCGTGACCGGACCCAACAACGTCACCGACTGCACCATTGAAGACAACACTGCCCAGAACACGGGCGGCGGCGTCAATGTCGATGAACCCGGCCTGTTCACCATCACGCGCGGCACCATCAGCGGCAACACGGTGTTGAGCTCGAGCGGCGTCGGCGGCGGCGTGGCAGGGCAGCTCGACTTCGACACCAATGCCCCCGACATCGACATCGTCGACACGGTGATCAGCGGCAACAGCGCTGCTTCGGGAGGCGGTGTCTGGACCGACGACGGCTCGCTCGACATCTCCGGCGTGACCTTTGACCAGAACGGTGCCGATACCGGTGGTGGGCTGTTCTTGGCAAACGAGTACCCGACGGTCACCATCGTGGGTGGTGGATTCACCAGCAACACAGCCACCGTCACTGCGGGAGCCATCTACGTCGAGTGGGGAACCATCACCGCGACCGCCGTCGACATGGGCTCAGGCCCGACTCAGAACACGCCCAATGACACCGCCGGCATGTCCGGCGGGCCGGACGACTTCGATGGGGCCTTCGACAGCTTCACGTGCAACTACCAGGGCTGCAACTAGCTAGAGCACCGATCAGGTAAAGCTAGGCGGGTTGGCGCTGTCTGCGTCGCCGCATCAGCAGTGGAAGCAGCGTCATCCCCATCCATCCAGGCGCCGAGCCGGACGCACAGCCGCACCCTGTGCCGGACTCGCCTTGGTTGCTGCCTCTGGGGCAGCTCTCGAGCTCGGCCTCCAGCGACGCCTCCCAGCTGTCTCCGAGGGCATCGGTCACCACCACGGTGGCCTCGATGTCTCCGCAGGCTCCGTCGGCCAGCTCGATGATCAGCTCGGTGCTGTCGCCTGCGGACAGGTCACCCAGGGCCAGCTCCACATCCACTAGGTCTCCATCGGCGCTCGCCTCGAGCTCAAAGGCCGTGCCGTCCCCGATGTTGCTGATGTCGGCGCGCAGCTCGCCGTCGACCAGGCCCCCGTCAATGGTCAGCTCAGCCGCAACGGTCCCGTACAGCGCTTGAACCCCAGCCACGTCGTCATCGTGGAGCTCCCAGCTGCCCGGTCCCTGCTCGTCGGGTGCATAGGACTCCATCAGCGCGCCTTCGACGTTGCTGTGGGACAGCCCGATGCAGTGGCCGAACTCGTGGACCAGGGTGTGACGCAAGGCGTTCTGGCCATCTGGCGCCCCATTGGGGTCGACATTCCAGTGGATGTCGCCGTTGCCGTTGCTGCCATAGAACTTCAGGTCGCAGTCGCGAATCTCGCTGCCGACGGTCGTGCGCACGCTGATGGCCAGGGTCGAGCCCCAGTGGTAGTCCTCGTATTTGGTGGTGTTCAGGCCGTTGCTGCCGCTGCCGTACTGGGTGTCGCTGGTGCGTCCCCCGTAGCGAAGCTCGGCGCGGGACTGCCCTTGAATGCTCCAGACGCGCAGGGCCTCTTCCATGGCCGCCTCGACGGCATCGGGGTCGAAGCTTGCGGGCCAAGTGCTGGTGTTGAGCGAGAACGGCAGCTCCACAGGGTCGAGCTGGTGGTCCCACGAGCTGCCAGCGAGGTCGTAGGGAGGGGGAGCGGGGTCGTCGAGGTCGATGCCGTTGACGGGAATGGGGAGCTCGGCGAGGGCGAGTCCGAGCTCGGTCTGGACCAAGGCGAGCTGGTAGGTCGCCCCTGTGCGCAGCATGGGGGTGTCCGAGACCGACACGGTGGTCGCGCCGATGGTGCCTCCGGGCAGGCGCACATCGAACAGCTCCCCGTCGGCGGCGACGGTGGCGGTGGACTCGATGGCCCACGGCTGGTCGGGGGTCGGACGGGGGGTCACATCAAGCACGATGGCGGTGAGCAGCAGAGTCATGCCGTCCATGTGCCCCAGCCTCGCTCCGCCGTCCAGCAAAGCTCCGGTCAGGTCCGGTGGTAGGGTGCGCCCATGATTCGACTGCTACCCCTGATTGCCCTCGTTGCCTGCACCTCAGAGCCCGACCCCGGTCCCGCACCCGTCGACGCATGTGAAGAGATCGCCTCGCGCACCTACGACACTGCGGCAGACCCCGG
Organism: uncultured Enterobacteriaceae bacterium; assembly: GCA_964471355.1. Lineage (GTDB taxonomy): Bacteria > Myxococcota_A > UBA796 > UBA796 > CAYYHT01. The sequence continues at coordinate 1,886 of CAYYHT010000716.1, read as the reverse complement.
GCTGTATTCGGTGGCCGACGAGGTCATGGGCATCAGCAATGAGGACGTCGCCGATGCCATGCTGGGCAGCTTTGCGGGCACCTACACCCCCGCCAGCGGGGACGCCTTCTCTGTCGAGATCTCAACCAGCGTCGACGGCATCATCACGGTGACCGACTTCGGCGGAGACGACTGCCTCGAGCCGACCTCGACCTGGGATGCCGTGCTGGTGTTCGCGATGAGCAGCGAGCAAATCGACGGCGCCTACCTCATCGACGATCTGTGGAGCCCGGTCCTGGCCCTCGAAGGGCTGACTGCCGCAGAGCTGCACGGAAGCAAGGGGTCAGAGGACTTTGACGGCACCTTGCCGGCGACCGGCGTGGTTGAGCTCGACGCCGCCTTTGCCGACAGTGCGTGGACCGGCTCGATGTCCTTTGATGGCACCGAGCACGGCAGCTTTTCGCTGACTCGCTAGCCGACCCAGACGCGGGCGTTGCGGAACATCCGCAGCCACGGCCCGTCATCGCCCCACTGGTCGGGGGTGTAGCTGTTGGCCACGGTCCGGTAGCAGCGCTCGGGATGCGGCATCATGGCGGTGACGCGTCCGTCGGGGGTCGTGACCATGGTCAGTCCACCGGGGCTGCCATTCGGATTGAGCGGATAGGCCTCGGTGGCCAGGCCGTGGTTGTCGACGAAGCGTCCGGCCACAAGGCCAGCGTCGCTCAGGCGCTGCGCGTCGTCGCCCGCAAATAGGGCGCGGCCCTCGCCGTGAGCGGTGGCCACGGGAATGCGGCTGCCAGCCATGCCGGCGAACAGGATGCTGGGCGAGTCCAGCAGCTCGATGGTGGCGACTCGGGCCTCGAACTGCTCGGACAGATTGCGCACGAATCGGGGCCAAGCCTGGGCGCCCGGGATGAGCTCTTTGAGGACCGACAGCATCTGGCAGCCGTTGCAGACCCCGAGGCTGAAGGTGTCGCTGCGCGAAAAGAACGCGGCGAACTCGTCGGCGGCCCGAGGCTGGAACAGGATGGACTTGGCCCACCCACCGCCGGCGCCGAGGGTGTCGCCATACGAGAAGCCGCCGCATGCGGCGAGGCCCTTGAAGCTGCCGAGGGTCACGCTGCCGTCGAGAATCTGGGACATGTGCACATCGACGGCTTCGAAGCCGGCTCGATGGAAGGCCGCAGCCATCTCGATCTGTCCGTTGACCCCCTGTTCGCGCAGGATGGCGACCCGGGGGCGACCCGTCAGGCCCGAGGCGACGTTGACCGCCGGATCGAAGGTCAGGTGCGGCGAGATGCCCGGGTCATCTGGGCTCAGCACGGCGTCGTATTCGGCTTGGGCACAGGCCGGGTTGTCGCGCAGGGCCGCCATGTGGAACGTCGTCTGCCACCAGCCTCGCAGCCAGTCCACACGGTCCGCTGACAGGACCTGCTCGGTGCCGGTCGCAAACGCGATGCGGTCGTCGGTGCGGGGGGCGCCAAGGCGATGCACCACGTGGGCCAGGCCTTGCTCGGCGAACACCGCCAGCACAGCGTCGACGGAGTCTGCGCGCACTTGAATGACCGCCCCGAGCTCTTCGGTGAACAGAGCGGCGGTCGCATCGCCAAGTCCAGCCAGCGAGATGTCGGCGCCGCAGTGGCCCGCAAAGCACATCTCGGCCACCGTGGCCAGCAGTCCGCCATCAGAGCGGTCGTGGTAGGCCAGCAGGGCGCCATCGGAGTTCAGCTGTTGGATCGCGGAAAACAAGCCGCTGAGCATCGCCGGGTCGTCGAGGTCGGGACAGACAGCACCTAGCTGCCCGTAGACCTGGCCCAGGACCGAGCCACCCAGTCGGTTGCGTCCAGCGCTGAGGTCGACCAACAGCAGGGCGGTGTCGCCCAGATCGGTGCGCAGCTGTGGCGTCA
>CAYYHT010000715.1:0-4197 GCA_964471355.1 uncultured Enterobacteriaceae bacterium | reverse complement strand
TGGCGGCGGTGGCGGCTACGGCGGCGGCGGCGGCAGACCTGGCGGCGGGGGCGGCGGCGGCGGCGGCGGAGGCGGCGGCGGCGGCGGCGGCCCCGGCGGCGGCGGCGGCGGCGGCGGCGGCGGCGGCGGTGGTCGCGGCGGCTACGGCGGCGGCGGCGGCGGTGGTCGCGGCGGCGGCGGTGGTCGCGGCGGCGGCGGTGGTCGCGGCGGCGACTGGAGCGAGCCTCCAGCTGAGACGTGGGACGACCGCAAGCGCAAAGGCGACCGCGGCGGCAAGAAAAAGAAGAAAGGCGGCGGACGCGGCGGCGGCGGTGGTCGCGGTGGCGGCGGCGACGACGGCGGCGGAGACGACTGGTACTAGCGGGCTGCTACTGCAGCTGCGCTCGCAACTCCAGACTGACTTGGCACGGATCGGCATCGAATGACGGGCAACGGCCCTCATCGCCGCGCGCGTTGGACACGTCTAGGCGTGCGTCTCCGGTCATGAGCCCCTCTTCGATGGCGTACAAGTCGACGTCAACCGACATCGTCGTGACGCAGTCTCCGTACTGGGACTCGTTGAGCAGCACCGATTCCATGACCGAACCTCGAACTCCCAAGCCGAAATCGGTGGTCTCGACTGTCACAGGCATGCCCAGGAAAGGAGCCCTCAAGTCGATGTCGTACGAGTCGGGTGTGTTCTTGGGGTGTGGAACGAACACTGGATACTCGAACAGGTGTTCAGACGCCGGGCCATTCGGCATGAAGATGATCTCCATGGCACCGTCGAGACACGCGTCCTGCACGGTCAACGTATAAAACTGGTACTCGCCCTCGACCCAGGGTCCAGCGCCGCATCCGATCAATGTCCACAACAACCACATGGAGCCCAGGGTAGCATCGGCTTGGAGGAAGCGATGATCTGGATGCTGTTCGTGCTGATTGCCTGCGGTGGAAAGCAAGAGCCCGAACCCGAACCCGCCCCTGTCGAGCCGGTCGCCACCCAAGCCCCGGCACCGGCCACCGACGTTGCCAAGTGCATCGACGAGTGCCAGAAGTCTCGCATGGCCGAAGCTGTCGACTGGAGCGTCATCGAACAGCAGTGCCAGATGAGTTGCAGCGGCGACGGCACAAAACTGAGCGGCGACGGCTTGTAGCCACGCGGTCTGCCTAGTGGGTTGAGTCCGAAGTTCGCCTGCATAGCGACAAGGAGGGGCGAGCTTCGTCTCGCCCTCGATCCGCTCGGTCGGGGGAACCGGCGAGACGAATCTCGCCGCTCCTTGTCATGATTCGACCGCGGACTTCAGACTCACCCCACTAGCGGGCGCCCGAACGACGAATCGACAGCAGACCCAGCCACCAGCCGAGCGGCACTCCCGTAAATGCGACCGTGCTGCAGGCACACAGACCGGCGTCGGTGGCCGCGTCGGGCTCGAGTCCGCCTGTAGGCTCAACCGTGACGTCGGCCGCTGGCGGAGACCACGAACCGACGAAGGCCTTGGCGCTGTCGTCCCACCGCGCGACCATCGGCGGCTCGCTCACGTCGATCTGCAGGTCGTCATGCCCGTCATCATTGGTGTCACCGAACCAGAACGCTGGCCAGGACTCGACGGTCCTCGGGGCATGCACGCACCCCGTCTGGGTCCACACGCTCCCGTCGGCCGGCCAGATCAACGGGCACAGCGTGACGTGGTCGCCATGATGCGCGGCACACACCACGTCGAGCTGACCATCCGATCCCACATCCGAAACAAAGGCCATCACCCGAGCCGCCTGAGTCGGGAAGTCAGCGGACTCCGCCTGCCTACGCCCCGCAACTGCGCGGCACTGCGAGCGACCGTCCTTTTCGCCGTAGACAATGCGCCGCTCGTCACTCCACACCTCCGACCTGACGACCGTCAGTCCCCGTTCGTCTGGAGCGCTCGGCAGCAGACGCCTGCCGATGTAGGGCCCAAAGCCCCAGCCAAACGCCCCCTGAGCCTGTACCAAATACCAGCGCGCCTTCTGTTTTCCGATGCGCACGCTCGCGGATGTACGGCCCCAGACCCGGACCGGTGGACCGCCGCCAATCGACGCCACCTTCTTGCCGCTGGTGGTCGGCTGTGTCCGCAAATTCAGTCGCGATGCGAGCAACACGAACGGAGGCTCCTCGGTGCGTGACAGCTCAATCTCGCGCCCTCCATCGAGTGGCTCGAGGTCGGGTCCGTCCGGCTCCCTCGCCTCCCAAAACCGCATGACATCCGAGCCCGGGGCGTAGTCGATGCCGTACTCGACGCCGTCGACCACAATCGAATCAATGAAGCCGAAGCCCCCCGGCGTGTTGACGGTCTTGGTGCCATCCCACATCGTCAGCGTATAGCCGAGGTCGCGCTCGAAGGGGTCACTGGGCTCCATCAGGAACACCCATGGATGCTCCTCGTCAATCCATCCCAGCGAGAACACCATTCCCGAATAGATGCCATCGTCGCTCGCGAATCCCGCGGCCGCGGCCACATCCTCGAGCCGGACTGCATCACCGGCTTTCTTGAAGCCGTAGGTGGCGACCTCGCCGTCCATCTCGAAGTGGTACTCGTCGACCGCCGCACCCTCGTAGCCCTCGCTGCCATCGACAATGAGCGTCTGCCCCACCCGACGTGGATTGGTGAACTCCAGCTCGGTGCTGTCCAGAATCATGTCGGCCATCATGTGCGTTGGACCGATCTCGGTCAGACGGCCCTGGTGCCCGCCCTTGGGCTCCCCAAGCGAGACGATGGACTCGGCCATCTCGGCCCCGATGTACCGGCCCTGAAATCGCTCAGGCACCACGTCTTGAGCACTAGCGAGCACTGGCAGCAGCAGCAGATGAACCATGGCATCACCATAGCGCCTGAGCGGTCTAGGCCCGCGCCATCCACAGACCGGCTTTCATGTCGCCGTCACCGCACCAGCGAATCTTGTCGTCCCACCGAGCCACCAGGTAGTCCAAGTCTGCCTCGCTGAACGCGTCGGTGAAGCTCGCGCGGTTGCGCAACAACGCAGCCTTCTCGGCTTGCATGCCCGCAACGAAGCGGTCCGTCCAATCCACGGCCCGCACGTCGCTGTACCCGGCGGCACTGAAGAGCTCGCCATAGGCCTCGACACCGAGCAAGTCGTAGCCGCCGGCATTTGCATAGGCGCTGAACTCGGCGGAGACAGCGCCACTCGAGCGCGCGTAGTCCGTGATGAGCACCTGCCCCCCTTTGCGAAGCCATGGACGCATGCGCGCAAAGACCGCAGCCTTCTCGGGGATGTGCAGAAAGCTGTCCCGGCTCCAGATGCAGTCGAACGCGCCGTCCTCGACATCGAGTGTGCGGATGTCTCCGTGCTTGAAGGCGATGCCTGCGCGTTCGCCGACGCGCTCATTTGCCAGCGTCACCATCAGCTCGGCGTAGTCCACGCCCAGAACTGTGCCCCCGGTGGAATCGACCACATGAAAGGCGAAGCCGCCCAAGCCACTGCCGATATCGAGAATGCGAGGCCGCTCGGGCAAGCTCAGCTGGTCGAACAGCCAGACGGTCGCATCGTGGCCACCAGAACTGACGTAGCCGTCCCCGAACACCCGCTCATAGCGCACGATGCTGTGGCGTTCGTATTGTCCGTCGTTGTCGTAGCCGCCCATGTTTTCTCCAGCAGCGGCGCATAACCGGCTGCCGGTCAGAACTGCTCGACGTCACAGCGCCAGGTCATCTGCACCCCGACGCTGACGCCGGGATCGACGCTCCAGTCCTGGCTCCACTCGGCGACGCCTCCGGAGTCACAGCGCAGGCGTCCGTGATCGGCCCCGCCGGTGAGTCCACAGCTCCGAAACTCAAGCTCTTCGCCTGCGAACGGGAGGTTGACCCCCTCTGGCGTGAACCAAACCTGAGGCTCTTCGAAGCCTTCGTCCATCCAGTCGTCCATCCACTGCGCCTCTCGGATCAGCGGAAACTCAAAGATAAACCAGAACTCCTGATCACCCCAGGTGAACGCCTCGAGCCCCCAGTTGCCGCAGAACTCCACTTCGAAGGGCGAGGTCCACGAGTCGTCCCCGTACACCTGGCTGCGCCACTGCAGCGTCATCTGTCCGCCCGGACCCTCGTCGCCGCGATCGGGCGGGTCCACCATTGGCGGTTGTGAACAGCCAAGCCATGTGAGCAGCAACCAGTGCACTGGTAGACCTCCTATCGGCCAGATCGCGCGGCCGCGCGATCAGACAATAGG
>CAYYHT010000714.1:0-4205 GCA_964471355.1 uncultured Enterobacteriaceae bacterium | reverse complement strand
AGCTTGGCCGCGCGGCTTGCGCGCTATGACGGGCAGATCTACCCGCTGCACATCCGATACCTGGATGGAGCCGGCGCTCGGCTGCCGCATGCAGGACGTGACGGTGCAGGACCATCCGGGCATGCATCGCTACTCCAAGGTGCAGGGGACCGATGGGCTCGTGTCCGCCATCGTCGACCGCAGCCGCTCTCGGCAGGGCCCCACCGAACCTGGCTCCGTGCTGGTCTCGGCAGGTGCGACCGGCGGTCTTGGCGCGATTGTCGGCGCCATCACCAGTCCGGGGGACGAGGTCCTCATCCTCGCTCCGTTCTGGCCGTTGTTCGCTGGAATCGTGCGCTCGTTCCACGCCAAGCCGGTGCCTGTTCCATTCATCGGAGTCGTCGACGGTCCTCAAGCCGCCGTCGAGGCGGTGCAGGCGGCGCTGACCCCTCGAACCGTGGCGCTCTACGTCAGCACTCCGAACAATCCGACCGGTCAGGTGATCCCGGAGTCCTGGCTGGCGGCGCTGGCGGATTGGGCGGCTCGAAACGACCTGTGGTTGCTGTCGGACGAGGTCTACGAGGACTACGTCTATCAGGGCACTCACTGCTACACCCGACCGATGGCGCCGGACCGCACGTTCAGCGTTCACAGCTTTAGCAAGGCCTACGGCATGGCCGGCAACCGCTGCGGCTACGTGGTCGGACCTGCAGAAGTCATGAACCATGTGCGAAAGGTCAGCACCCACACCTTCTACAGCGCTCCCACTGCAGCGCAGATCGCCGGTGAGCGGGCGCTGCGAGGTGCCGCTGACGAATGGGTGGTGAACGCGGCCCAACAATATTCCCGCTTGGGAGCGGCAGCTGCGCAACGACTTGGTGTCGAAGCTCCCCAGGGAAGCACCTTTCTGTTCGTCGACGTCGCGCCGGTCCTCGACGCGAGGGGCCTTGATGGATTCCTGTCTGATTGCGTCGACAAGGGGCTGTTGTTGGCTCCTGGGCCCGCGTTTGGGCCGTACCCGACCCATGTGCGTGTTTGTTTCACTTCGGCAACGCCCGAAATCATTCGTGAAGGAATCGAGGTGCTGGCCCGTTTGTTGCGGCGGTAGGCACGGTATCGTGCCGCCGTGACGTTGGAGGTCCTCGTGTTTCGTACCCTAGTGTTCGCTTTTCTCGCCCTGATTTGGGCAGCTCCCGGCCTGGCCGGCGAGATGGATTTTCAGGAGGCCGACTCTGGCGTCGAGCTCGCTGAGTTCATGCCGTCTGCCAACGCGCTGCAGACCCCGCGGCTTCGTTCCCGAAGTCTGGGCATGGGCCTGGCCCTTGGCGGCCCCGGTCGCATGCAGCTGACTGGAAGTGTCGGCACTGGTGTTTGGCTGCTTGCAAGTGGTGCCAGCATCCTTGGCGGCGTCGTCTTGGGCGCAATCTTCCCCGCCGCTGGCGCGCTTGGAGCCATTCTGGGAGCCGGACTGACGGTCGGCTTCATGACGGACGCTCGGCCTGGCTGGACCACGCTGGGTGCGCTGATTGGTCTGGTTGTTGCCATGCCCATCGTGCTCATCGTCGCCCTGACAGTTGTGGCTAGCATCATGCTCGCCGCTGTGCCCGATCCGACCGCTGGCGGAACGGCGCCACTCGGTACGCTCATCGTGGCTGCGTTGGTGCTGTGGAGTGTGCCAGCACTCTTCATGGGAGCGGGTGCTTCCATCGCCGGCAACAAAGACATGAACAAGCAGGGCGTGGCCAAGCTCGGACCGACCATGGTTCGCGGCAACACGGGCAAGTTTGCCCCAGGCCTGGGCCTGACCATGCAGTTCTAGGCACGTCCTAGGAACCTTCGAGGCCGTCTGCAGTCCATTGACTGCAGACGGTTTCTTTGTTTCGGGCGGCTGTGAGGTCGCAATGTCTGGTCCACTTTTTCTGGCTCTCCTTTTGGGTGCTGGTTCCGCTTCTGCTGAGGATGTCGGAATCCCCGTGACCCTGCGCGTCACCAACGCCGAGGGAATGCCCATCGCCACGGCCAAGGTGCGCCATCCAGAAGAGAAGCAGCTTCACGCTGTCAACACTGCCAACGGGGAGTGGACCGAGAGCGTGCTGTACATGCATGACGGCAGCGAGTTCGTCTTTGAGAAGGGCACCGAGCTGACCCTCGAGGTCTCGGCTCCTGGCTACGAGCTGATGCCGGTGAAGTACATCGTGCGCAAACGGCGCAACGTGATTCCCGTCATGCTCATTGCCATGGAGATCGGTCCGGACTGCGATGACTGCGAGGACGTGCCGAGTGTGCACTTCGGCAGAGACACGCCCCTAGACAAATAGGCTCACAGACGCCGGTGGTCGGCCACGGGCATGCCGCGGCGAGTCCTTGCGACGCGGTCCAGGTCGATCTCGGCGAGGGCCAGCCCGACGCCATCGCTGCTCATGCCAGTGATGGCGCCCCATGGATCGACGATCATGCTGTGGCCGTAGCTGAGCCGCAGCCCGTCGTCGTCATGTGGTCCGTGTTGACCGGGAGCGATGACATAGGCTTGGTTCTCGATGGCGCGTGCCCTCATCAGGGCGTGCCAGTGGTCCTTGCCCGTCGGTAGTGTGAACGCGGAGGGCACGGCGATAATCTGAGCACCTTGGTCGGTGAGCGCCCTGTAGAACTCGGGGAAGCGCAAGTCGTAGCAGACGGACAGGCCGATGCGTCCGAGCTCGGTGTCGACGACGACCGGAGCCGCGCCGGGTACGACGGTGTTGCTCTCGACGAAGCTGACGTCCTTGCTGACGTTGACGTCGAACAAGTGCATCTTGCGGTAGCTGCCGAGCACCGCCCCGTCAGGGCCGAACAGCACGCTGGTGTTGTAGCAGCGCTTGGGGTCATCGCTTTTTTCATTGAACGAGCCCATCAGGTAGTGCAGCCCAAACTCCCGAGCGAGCGCTCCAAAGCGCTCCACAGTTGGCCCCTCCATGGTCTCGGCGAGGCGGACCTTTTCGTGGTGGGGTCCGAGGTAGTTGGTGTTCTCAGGGCTGGCGGCAAACGCCACTCCATAGCGCTGGGCGCGGCTCAACAACTCGCGCACTTGGGCGTAGTTGCGTTCGGCGTTGGAGTTGCAGTTGAGCTGAAGGGCGGCGGCTAGAAACATGATGCCGAGCTATCACGGCGGCGCGGAAAGGGGACATGTCCCTTCGCAGTGCGGCAAAAGGATCGCGCACCGCCTAAGAACCACGGTTTGACGCGGGACCTTGCAGGCACGTGACTTGCAGGACACAAGTTGTTGGCATCCCTGCGTCAATCATGTAGAACGCACTGCTGCCTTTCGATATATCGATTCTGCCGCTATCTTGGTTTTGGAGGTTCTGTATGCGCCGCTTGATTCTGCCCGCAGGAGTGCTGTTATTCGCGGCGTCCTGCCGACAGCCGATCGATGTCGGAGTCTACGAGTTCAACAATGAACCTGAAGTCGCCATCAACCAGCCTGGTGACGGCGTTGAGTTTGCGTACGGCGACGCCATCGAGTTTGTCGGCAAGGTCACAGACGACCTCGCTTCGGATCAGTTGAGCATCAGTTGGCTGTCGTCCATCGACGGCATCTTGCTCGACGGTGACGAGATTGATGAAGCGGGGAATGTCGAGCACACGATTGCCGACCTGAGTCCTGGTCCCCACGTCATCACCCTGCAGGCGATCGATGGTGACGGCGCTTTTGGCGAGGACGACGTCACGGTCACGATCTTCGATTTGCCCGAAAATCCCTACATCCTCATTGACCGCCCGACCGGCGGCGAGAATGGCGCCGAGAACCAGCCCTTCCGCTTCCAGGTCTCTGTGGGCGATGCTCAAGATGACGCTCGGGACCTCGCCATCTTGATGGAAGAGGACACCGGAGGCGGCGTCTACAACCAGATCTGCACGATGAACGCCGATGCCGCGGGCGTGGGCTGGTGCGATGGCACGCTGGCGTTCGGCCTTCACACGCTGACCTTCACCGTGACCGACCTCGACGGCAACACCGATGTCGCCACGACCCAGTTCGACATCGTCTCCGAGCTCGATCACGACGGCGACGGCGACGGCTGGACCGAGAACGAAGGCGACTGCGACGACAACAACGCCACGGTCTACCCGGGCGCCCTCGAGATCTGCAACGACAACATCTTGCAGAACTGCGTGGGCGTGATGGACCGAGGTGGCGATGCCGATGCCGACGGCTACGACATCTGTGACGGAGACTGCAACGACGA
>CAYYHT010000713.1:0-4214 GCA_964471355.1 uncultured Enterobacteriaceae bacterium | reverse complement strand
GCGGGTTGGCCTTTTGCTCGGGTGGGCGAGGGTCAGGGGGCTTGGCGCGATCGAGGGCGCCGGACTCGCGAACCGGTGTGCCCAGCTGGCTGACGTCGTTGCTGTTGGCGTCTTGGAGGAGCCACTCGGGGTGCGGGCCGGTCTGAGCGGCGGCGTGGGCGCCCGCCATGGCAAGTGGTGGCGTGTCCGGCGGGTCTGGGGGCAGTGCTTTGAAGGTGTCGAGCAGCGCCTCGAGCATTGCCTCGGCATCGCGGTAGCGCTCGCTTGCGTTGTAGGCGCACGCCTTGGCGATGACATTGCACAGGGGGACGGGCAGCCCGACGAAGGCCTTTTCGTGGGACTGGTGGGCCTCGAGGTTCATCGGGCTCTTGCCGCTGAGCATCGCGTAGAGCGTGGCGCCGGTGGCGTAGATGTCGGTTGCCGCCGTCGCTCGCTTGGTGTCTATGCGCTGCTCGGGGGACATGTAGGCCATGGTGCCCAGCACCGCGCCGGTCCGTGTCAGATCACGGTTGTCATCGGCCAGTCGTGCGATGCCAAAGTCGGTGATCTTGGCCGTGCCATGCAGTGAGATCAGCACGTTGTGAGGCTTGATGTCGCGATGAACAACTTCGCGAAGGTGGGCTTCGTGCAGCCCCGCCAAGATCGCCTCGGTCACCGCCACACACATGCGCGGCGGCAATGGGCCGGATCGACCGACACGGTCGGCCACCGAGCCCCCCTCCACCAGTTCCATGACCAGATAGAGCGTCTCGCCGCGCAGCCCGACGTCGTGCAGGCCTACGATGTTGCGATGCTGAAACTTGGCCATTGCTCGGGCCTCGCCCAAGAACCGCTCGCGGGCGCCCGTATTGGCGGTCAAGCGAGGGGACAGGACCTTGATCGCCCGCCACTCCTTGAGCTGGTTGTCGAAGCCTCGGTAGACCGTGGCCGCACCACCCGAGCCCACCACCGCGTCGAGACGGTAGCGTCCATTGCCCAGCGGTGGCCCTACCTCGTTCGCCAGTGGTGGCCTCCGTGCGGCAAGTATAGGTCGAATACAGCGACCAAGTGCCGCCCACAACCCTCTCTATGCTTGTCGGGCGTCCAGGTTGATCGTGTACAGACCAATGATCTCTGCCGAGGCCAGAATGTGCTCCTCCATCGCCATCAGCAGATCGTCCCCGGTGAAGGTGCCACTCAAACCCGCGCTTTCGCAGGACAGCGCGTAGACACGGAATCGGTAGCCGTGAACGCGTTCGTCATTCCACGGGGGAGCCGGGCCGTCGTAGCCGCAGTAGTCACCGCCCATGTCGGCGTTGCCCGCAAACCAATCGGTGTAGTTGTTCTTGCCCTGCAGCCCGCCGTCTGGGGTTGAGCCGGCGGCCTTTCCCTTTGTCGTGACCCCCTCGCTGTGGGCTCCTTCGGCGATCTCGGTGCAGCTGGCTGGCAGGTCGGCCACCACCCAGTGGAAGAACGGGGTGCGGGGCAGGTCGAGCGGCACCGTCTTGCCCTCTTGATTGACGTCCTCGCCCGAGCTGGGCACGTCCTCGTCGACGCAGATGATGGCGTAGCTGCGGGTGCCCTCGGGGGCGCCGGACCAAGCGAGGTGCGGATTGCGGTTGCCGGCAAAGGTGAAGTGAGTCTCGGGGTGCCCCGTGCCAAAGGCCAATCGCGTGTCGAGGTAGTCATAGGGCTTGAAGGAATCGCTGCGCAGGTGCATGGTTGGCTCCGCCGGATGGGTGTGTCTCAGGAGCGCGAGCATAGTGCCGGAACTACCTGAAGTCGAGATGTGCAGGCGCTTTCTGGCCCAGTGGGGAGCCGGCAAGCGCATCGAAGATGTGATCGCCGATGACGACTCGGCGATCCGGACGCACCTGTCCACCAAGCCGAGCGATGCAGTGCCCGGAGGACTGAACAAGCTGCAAGATGCCCTGGTCGGTCAGGTGGCAGGCGAGCCGATTCGCTTGGGAAAGAGACTGGGATGGCCCATTGGCACGCACGGTCTGATGCTGCACCTGGGCATGACCGGCAGGTGGCGCACGGCGACGCAAGCCCCGCGTTGGGGGCGCCTTGGCCTGCACTTCGAAGGAGGCCAGACCGCTTGGTTCATCGATCCCCGCCGGTTTGGCTGCGTGGCGCTTGTCGACGGCTCACAGATGCTCGAGCTGCTGGGGGCGGGACTGGGACCCGACGCGCTCATCGAGCCGCCGACCGGTGGGCAGCTTGCCGCGGCGCTTCGCGGAAAACGCGCCCTAAAGGTGGCGCTGCTGGACCAACGCATTGTCGCCGGCTTGGGGAATATCCACGCCGTCGAGGCCCTGTGGAGGGCAGGGATTCACCCCGCCATCCCGTGCAATGCGCTGACCGCGGCCGCTGCCGATGCGCTGGCACTCGCCATTCCCAAGCAGCTGAACTGGGCTCTGCAAGAGCAGGGCGGCGACGAGGATCTGGTCTACGTCACCGACGGGGGCGACAACCCATTTGCCGTATACGGAAAAGAAAAAGAGCCGTGCAGCAAATGCGGCACGGCCATTGAGAAGTCAGTGATGGGCGGCCGGAGCACCTTTTGGTGTCCCAGCTGCCAGCCGATTTCTTAATCGAGCTTCACGTAGGGCAAGAACGCCAGGTGCCGAGCGCGCTTGATCGAAGCGGCAACTTGACGCTGCTGCTTGGCCGAGAGGCCGGTGGCGCGACGCGGAAGAATCTTGCCGCGTTCGGTCAGGAAGCGCTGAAGACGACGAACGTCCTTGTAGTCGACCTTTTCGCCGGGCTTCAGGGGTGAGCTTTTACGTGCCATTGGAATATCCCTCGCTGTGGGCTTGCGTCCCTGCTGGGTGCGGAACGAGCGTTTGAGTGGTGATTCGCACAAATGCGAACCGGCGGCGAGTAACTGGCTCGCCGCCGGTGATCAAGCAGGTGGATCGAGTTCGCGGCTACTGCGCTCCCGTTCCGGTGATGGCGGCATCTTGGGCGTTGCTGATGGCGTCAGCGAACGCGACCTGTGTGCCCGCCGCAGTGCTGAATGCGCCGTCGAGCGTGCCGCCCTCGGTGGTGTCGGCGGCCGATGCACTGTTGTTGGCCGAGATGAAGTTTCCATCTAGGTTGCGCACGTTGTAGGCGCCGAACCAGCCATTTCCGACGATGTTGTTGCCGATGAAGTCGACTTCGTTGGCGTTGAAGTTGCCGCGCTGTGCCCGAGCACCCATGCCGTCGTTGTTGCGGATGTCGCAGTTGGTGACGGTGCCGCTGCCTGTGCCGTCCATGTAGATGCCGTCGTTCGCCGAGTCTTCGACCGTGCAGTTGGTGACACTCGCGGCGTCTCCCGCGCGGAGGAACATGCCGCGCCCGCCTGAGCCGGTGATGGTCGCATTGAGGATTGTCGAGCCGCCTCCGCGGATTTCGAGCCCCTCGAAGCCGGCGTCGGTGACGGTCAGATTGGTGATGGAGACGCCTTCACTGACGGTGTAGAAGCCATCGTTGCCGGTGTCTGAGATGGTGACGTCCGTGGCGGTGACCGACCCGAGCGCGCCGACGATGAACACGCCGCGGGTGGCTACGTTGGTGATGGTCAGCCCGTCGATGGCGATGTCCGCCGCGGTGTCGGTGTCGAAGCGAATGCCGTCGACGAGGGTCACGTCGGCAATGGTGACGTCGGTCAGGTCGCCGCCGTTGACCAGTCGCATGCCATATGCGTGGCAGCCGGTCGCACCCACCGTGTCCATCGTGACGGGGCCGCTCATGTAGTAGCAGTCACTCTGTTCGGCACCGGTGACCGAGACCCGAGTCAGCGTTGAGCTTCCTTCGGAGTTGTAGACCAGCATTCCGCGGCTGGTGCTGTCCGAGATGGTGACATCGGTCATGGTCAGGGCGTGGGCGCCCGGCTGGTTGATCTCGTTGTGGTTGTAGTTCACACCGTTGAGGGAGCTGGTGATGGTGCTGTCCGAGATGGTGACGTCAGCATGTCCCTGCACGCCGTCGCCGGCGCAGTTGCTCAGGGTGGCATTTGCCAGGCTCAGGTCACCGAAGACGCCGACGCAGTCGTCGCCGGTGTTGGAGATGGTGATGTCGCTGACCACCGCAGTCGACATCCGGTCGCCGTCGATGCCCCGGGCACCGGTGTCGGCGATCGACCCGCCGGTGATGGTCATCTGGGCTCCATCGAAGTGGATGCCCTGGGCTTCGGTCTTGGAGAAGGTGGAGTCGGTGATGGTTCCGGCTGTGTTCAGCGCGGTGCT
>CAYYHT010000712.1:0-4228 GCA_964471355.1 uncultured Enterobacteriaceae bacterium | reverse complement strand
CGCATGGCCCGCCGCTCCTGCTGACATGACCAGCCCTCTTCGGGATGGCCCAGGTGGCTGGAGCTTGAGATCGCCTGGCTCGAGCGCCGGTGCGCGCTTCGACGAGACCGGTGTGCACCTGCATGGCCGCGATGTTGGACCGACCCTTCGCTTTGCGGGAGTGGGCCGGGATGGAGCTTAGAATTCCGCCCCTGATGCGGTGCCCAGCCGCGGTGGTTGCGCCTTCGAGCGCGAGCGGTGCATCTCCCAGCTTGAGCTGCAGCACGACGGCGTCTTGGAGTGGTGGGTCGGCCGTGGCTACTCCCTCGAACAGGGCTTCAATCTCGAAGAGCGGCCCCCTGTACTCGCGCTTGGCCCCAATGTGGTGCTCGACGAGAGCATCACCAACTACGGCCAAGAAGCCCAGATTATCGGCGACGTCAATGGTGACAGCTTCGACGACATCATTGTCAGCTCTCGAGACACGCTCGAGGCCTACATCTACCATGGTGGCGACCCCATGGACTCCGATGTGGACCAGATCGTCACCGGCACCGGCACCATCTTCGGAAAGTCGGTGAATGGAGCCGGCGACCTCAATGGCGACTCCTTTGCCGACATCGTCGTCAACGACTTCGACACGGACGGGGACGGGGTTGGAGACAGCGCTGAAGACCTGATCGGCACCGACAAGCTGCTCGCTGACACCGACGGCGACGGCTTGCTCGACGGCGAAGAGGTCGGCGACTGGATGAACCCGCGCAACACCGATGCGGACGGCGAGATTGACGCCCTAGATGTCGACGATGACGGCGACGGACTGCTGACGTCTGATGAGCTGACCGTGTGGTTCACCGACCCTTGGGAGCCCGACACCGACTTCGATGGGCTGAACGACAGCGACGAGGTCGATGTCCACGGCACCGATCCACTCGATCCGGATTCTGACGGCGACCTGCTCATGGACAGCGATGAAGTGGCGCTGGGAACGGACCCGCTGAACGCCGACACCGATGGCGATGGCGTGTCCGACGCCGTCGAAGTCGGAGACCCGTTCGCGCCCACCAACACCGACAGCGACGGACTGATCGACGCGCGGGACCCCGATGACGACGACGACGGCCTCGACACACTTGACGAGAATGGGCGCGGCACCGACCCGCTGAATCCGGACACCGATGGTGATGGCCTGAGCGATGGCGATGAGGTGCTCATCCACGGCACCGATCCCGCTGACGTCGACACGGACGCCGATGGCCTCGATGACGATGCTGAGTCGGGGCCAGTGACGCCGTGCTGGTCACCGATGTGAGCACAGGGGTTCTCGTCCTCAACGCGGACGGTGACTTCGTCTACACGCCCAACGCCAACTTCGCCGGCAACGACCTCTTTGTCTATTCAGTGAGCGATGGCACTCAGACCGCCCAGGCGAGTGTGCTGCTCAAGGTGCTGTCTGAGCCCGATGCCCCCGTTGCGGCCGACGATGGGTACTGGATCGAGGACCCGTCTGTCGCCTTTGAGGTGCCTGTGGACAGCGGTCTGTTGGCCAACGATGCTAACCCCGAAGGCGGCTCGATGACCGCCACACTCGTCGACGCACCCGATGGACAGCTCGAGCTGTCCGAGGACCGCAGCTTTGTGTACACCGGCGGTGACGAGTTTTCCGGCTCAGACAGCTTCAGCTACACCGCGAGCGGGTCCGGCGGCGACTCGCTGACGACGACCGTGCGCTTGCTAGGACCCAACCTCATCGACACCGGCGAGCCCATTGATCCGGTCAATCCAAACGACCTGCCCCTGGGCTTTGTCGATGACCAAGGCCTGCTGTGTGCCGCGGCGCCAGGTGGCGGTGCCGGCGGGCTGATGTGGGTGTTGCTGGGGTTGGTGGTCAGAAGAAGATCAGCTTGATGGCCGCCGCGACGACCACGGCGGCGAGCACTGGTCGAATGAGCGCCGCTCCCCGGTCCAAGGTCAGCCCGGCTCCGACATAGGCGCCCAGCGCCTGTCCCACGGCCAGCAGCAGCGCGTACTCCAGGTGAATCTTGGCGTTGAAGCCGAACACCGCGATGGCCAACGGGGTGAAGGCCATGATCAGCACCACCTTCAAGACGTTGGCCTGCACCAGCTCCAGGCCTCCAGCAATCACCAGCGCCGCCAGAAACAGGTAGCCGACGCCTGCTTGGGCCAGTCCTCCATAGAACCCGGCGGCGAACAGGCCCAGCGCGAGCCAAATGGGATTGCCCGCTGTTTCGCTGACCTCGCGGTTGGCCAGAAATCCCTTGAAGTCGATGGCCACCACGCCGCCTGCGAACAAGGTGACCCATCCGATCAGTGCCTTGAAGTCGGTGTCGGCCATGTTGACGGCCACCAGAACGCCGGCTGCGGCCCCAATCCAGACCGGCAGCACCAGTCGCCGGACCTGCGCCCAATCAACCGCCCCCTCTGAGTGAAAGCGCCACGTGGCCGTGAGCCCCTGGACCAAGATGGCAAGGCGCACCGTGCCGTTTGCCGAGGTCGCGGGAATGCCAATGACAATCAGCAGCGGAATCGTGATGAGCGAGCCGCCAGCGGCAATCACGTTGATGCAGCCGGCCGCAAAGCCACCTGCGATCACGGCCAGGGCGGGAAGGAGCTCGACGTTCACGGGGCGAGGGTACTCGACGTGACACCCATCGTCGACGCACGGGCGGGCCTACCAGGCGCACTCATTGGGCAGCGGCGGAACATCCGCGAGCTGTGCATGCCACAGCGTCGGCAGATCGTCGGCGTAGGAAAAGCCACTCGATACGCTGCCTTTGAGCACGCGGCCGCCGTAGCCGCTCGGATGCATATGAGCGCGCACCCACACCCCCTCGTCGGGGTCGATTTGGACAGGCCCGCCGGCTCGGCTGAACGGCTGCTCTTCGACGTGGGAGTGACCCAGAATGCGCCGGTATAGCAGCTGGCCATCGGCACCCACGACCTCCCACCAGTCCGCATAGTGGTCGCAGCCTTGGTCCGGAGACAGCACCGCCACACCAAATCGATACGCGCCCGGGTTGCCCGTGGCCAGCACCGAGTCCACGTCTGCAAAGACCGTCGGATCTGGTGCTCGTTCTGGCGGAACAAAGGACGTGCGAACTGGCTGAACGGGAGGTTCAGGGGCCGCAACTGTCGGATCAGGAGCCTGTGCCGCGCAGGCCAGCAGGAACCAGATCACTCCATGGCCTGGCGCACAATTGGACTGGGGTCGTCGACGCTCATGAGCCACAGCTGGTGGACAGCGCGGGTGGCGCCGACGTGCAGCAGTCGTCGCGCTGCAGGGGTGTCGGGGTAGTTGCGTGCACTGCACTCGACCAGGATGACGTAGTCGAATTCCAGGCCTTTGACCTGGGCAATCTCGGTGACCTCGACCCCGGGCGCGAAGCTGAAGTCCTGCTGCATGACGCGGCGCATGCGGGGGACTTCGCCACGGTTCAGGCCGTGGTAGTACAGCCCGCTCACGTCCGATCCCGATGCAAGCACGGCGATGGACGCCATGGGCTCGGCCCGCATGAGCTCCTTGAGCGCGTCGGCCAAGAATGCGACGGCGGCTCCGTGGTCGGTGAAGCGGAACAGCTCGGCCGCAGGGCCACTGCGCGTGGTCATGGGCATCTGGTCGTCTTCGCGCAGATCGCCTAGCAGCTTCATGGCGAAGGTCACGATCTCGTTGCTGGAGCGGTAGCTGACTCGCAGCGTGTTTACCGCCACACCGTCGACGCCAAGGTGGCCAAAGAAGTCCGCCCACGACGTAAAGCCAGCCTCTTGCATGACGTGCTGTTGGGTGTCGCCGGCCAGGGTGATGCTCTGGTTCTTGTCCAGGCAGCCGATGAGCACCTGGACCTCGAGGGGAGTGAGGTCCTGGACCTCGTCGAGGGCGATGTGCTTGTAGCGCAGTGGCGAGCGCTTCTTTTGGCGAAGCGGGCCCACGCGAAGTTGCCAGGCGCGCAGCAGGAGCGCGTCGTCCTCGACGTCGAGGGCGGCCTGTCCGAGTTCGAGTCGGGGCCGGCCGAGCCTGTCGTCGGCCTCGTGAGCGCCGTGCCGGAGCGAGAGGACCTGACCCACGTCGCCCTGGTGGCCTCCGAGGAGCCAGTGAGCTGCGGCATCTACGCTGCCTACCTGGGCAGGGTCGCCCAGGTTCAGGCCGAGGCCCTGGAGCTTCGAGACGGCGGGGAGGACCCGGCCCAGGTGGCGATCTGGTTCTGCCAACAGGCGGCTGGAGCGGCGCTGG
>CAYYHT010000711.1:0-4242 GCA_964471355.1 uncultured Enterobacteriaceae bacterium | reverse complement strand
GAATGCCCGCGTGCTTCGTCCTTGCGGGCAGACATCGTGGAGGAGGACGTCGACGAGGACGAGGAGGTGTCGAGCCCTGTTTTCGTCCACGTCCTCGTCCTCATCCTCGTCCTCGATGTGATGGTTTCGGAAGGCCCGCGTGCTTCGTGCATGCGGGCAGACATCGTGGAGGAGGACGTCGACGAGGACGAGGAGGTGCCGGGCCCTGTTTTCGTCCACGTCCACGTCCTCATCCTCGTCCTCGATGTGATGGTTTCGGAAGGCCCGCGTGCTTCGTGCTTCCACGCGGCCATCGTGGAGGAGGACGTCGACGTTGACGAGGAGGTGTCGGGCGTGGGCGTTTCGGCCCCGACAGGTTGCCCGCCCAATGGACGGCCTGCGGTGAAGTGAACCGTCCATTGGGCGGGCAACCCAGGAGTCCTTCATGACGACCAAGCAAACACACCAATTCCCCCACCAGCGGCTTGATGCGTGGCATCTGTCGCGCGAAGCACGCAGGCTTACCTTCCAACTTCTGGACACCCTTCCAAAGGGTTTTGGCGACGACAATCGACAGCTTCGCCGGTCCAGCGGGGCCGTGCCCAAGCTGATCGCCGAAGGCGCAAACCGATGGTCCGCAGGGGACAAACGCCGCCGATTTGAGGAAGCCGAGGGCGAGATTGGAGAGACTGCTTCTGGCCTCGAAGACCTCGCTGACCTCGGTGCCCTCGACAAGACCAGGACCGCCGAAGCCATCGCACTCTGGGCGCGATGCCGTGCCACAGTGCTGGGCCTGCTGCGGCGTGTCCGTCGCTGAGGTTCTGGTGCCGGCTCTGGTTTCAGGGCCGGCGCGGTCATCGACGAGGAGGGTGTCGGGCCCAGTTTTCGTCCACGTCCACGTCCTCGTCCTCGTCCTCGATGTGATGGTTTTGAATGCCCGCGTGCTTCGTGCTTGCGGACAGCCATCCTGGAGGAGGACGTCGACGAGGACGAGGAGGGTGCCGGGCCCAGTTTTCGTCCACGTCCACGTCCTCATCCTCGTCCTCGATGTGATGGTTTTGAATGCCCGCGTGCTTCGTCCTTGCGGGCAGACATCGTGGAGGAGGACGTCGACGTTGACGAGGAGGTATGGCTACCGAGTCCGGTACTCGATGTCGCCCCCCTGGGTGAGCGTCAGCGAGTAGTTCGCCCGCACGTTGTCGTACACATCGACGGTGTTGTCCCCATCGGGCCAGCGCACCTCGATGCGGTCGATCTCACAGGCGTCACCGAGTCCGACGTGCACGCCGGTGGTGTGCTGGATGCCTCTGTGTCCGTAGCCACCCGACACCTCAAAGACCTGCTCGAACTCGCCGGTGATGACGGTGATCTTGGCACCGATTCCCGTTCCGTTCGCTTCGGTGCCAACCAGCTCGATGAAGCTGGAGTTTCCGGTCGGCATGTCGTTGCGGTAGGCCCGCACCTCGGGCTCGGACCACGGTCCGCCGCGCATGGTTGAGCTGCCCAGGACGACGTCGAGGTCGCCATCGCCATCGAAGTCGGCCATCGCGACGCCGACGTTGCGGGGGTGCAAGATGCCGGCGGATTCAGCGATGTCTTCGAACTCGCCGGCGTCGGTCTGGCGCCACAGCCGCGCGTAGTTGTCATCGTAGTCCGAGCTGGACAGCAGAATGTCCTTCCAGCCGTCGTTGTCGATGTCCATCGTCGAGACGTGGATGTCGCCCTCGTTCCAGCTGCTGCCGCTGGCCCTTGAGCGGCTGTCGAGGCCCGTCTGGGCATTGCCGGGTCGGGTCCAGGTGCCGTCCCCATTGCCCAACAAGACCTGGCTGGCGTCGCTGCTGTCGCCGATGTGCCAGTGCACGATCTCGGCGTTGACCAAGTCCAGGGTGCCGTCGTTGTCCAGGTCGCTGCAGCTGGTGCTGAAGGTGTTGCCATTCAGCCGGTGGCTCTGGTCATCCCAGCCGGGATTCCAGTAGTCGGCATAGGTCGGGCAGTCTCCCAGGATGGGGGAGGTGGCATCGTCACAGCCGTACACGTCGCAGTAGCAAAGGTAGAAGCCGTTGTCGCCATAGGCCTCGTTCTCGTCCCCGGCAAATCCAGTTTCTCGGCCGATTTCCGAGAAGTCGCCGCCGTCGTTACGCCACTGCATATTCCACTGCCGGCCATAGACGCTGGTCAACAGGTCGGCGTCGCCGTCGTCATCGACATCGCACGCGGTGGCGCCGAAGCTGGGTCGGTCGGCGGTGCCGTCAGAGATGTTCTGCTGGCCGCCGCTGTGCATGGCCATGCCGCGGGCTTCGGTCTTGTCGTCGAAGGTGCCGTCGCCGTTGCCGAGCAACAACCAGTCCTTTTCGCCATCAAGCGCGCCGTAGCGCTCGTACCAATTGACGATGAACAGGTCCAGGTTGCCGTCTTGATCGACATCGACAAAGCTCGCGCCTGCCATGTCCGAGTCGAAGCTGAGGTCGGACTCGGGGGCGGGCACAAAGGTGCCGTCGCCTTGGTTGAGCAGGATGCGATGCACATCGCCGAGGAAGGTGTCGGAGCTGTTGCGGTCGTGCACGATGCCCGTGAAGGCGTCGAGGTCGCCGTCGTTGTCGACGTCGCCCCACAGCAGGGTCTTGAACGCGCGATCGTTGGCGCCATCGGGGCGGCTGGCGATGCCGCTGGTCTCGGTGACGTCCTCGAAGCCATCGCCGGTGTTGTGCAGCAGGAAGTCGACTTGGCCGGTCGAGCCCCACTCGTTGGTGGTGTGCTGGGCGGTTGCCGAGACGAACAGGTCGACCTGGCCATCGCCATCGTAGTCGGCGGCACTCATGGTGTTGCCACGCACGTCGGTCAGGCCCCAGTCGTCGGTCACGTCGGTAAAGAACTCCTCCGATGGCAGCTCGGTGGCCGGATTGCAGAGCTCGGCGGGGCGCTTGTCTGCACAGGCAGACATCAGCAAGACCGAAGAGATGAGAACAGAAAAACGCATCGGGTCTCCAACACAAGAACGCTGCGGATTTAGGGAATCCCAGCGTTCACTGCACGGATTCATGGCTGATCTTAAGACTTAAGATTCGCCGCGTCACGGGGCCCGGTAGTGGGGAGGCCCTCGCTTGACCACCAGCTCAATCTCTGTGGGACCGCTCACGTCGCCCATGCGCTGGGGTCTTAGACGGTAGCCAAGGCACTGCATCAGGTCAGCGGTGGCGTCGGTTTTGTTGGTTGGCGTGACCTGGGCCAGCTTGCCCGATTCGACAGTCATGGTCAGCTTGAGCGTGAACTCGCCGCTGGTTGGGCCGGGCATGCGGCGGCAGGATCGCAGGGCTCGATCGGCTGGGGTTCGCAGCGCTTCAGGGCCGTGAAAGCTGACCGGGCCCCACTCCACATCGGGGGTGGTGGGGGTGGAGCTTGGGGTGGACTTGGCGGCGGGTGGCACCACAGCCGGTTCGGGTGTGTCGCTGGCGCACGCGCTCGCAAGGATCAAGGCCGCCGCGAGGGCGCCCGTGAAGAGCCAGTGCCTCACTCGTCGAACGCGTCGAAGCCCACGATGGTCTTGCTCTCTTCTTCCCAGTCGTCGTCGTCGTCGCCGAACCCGGCGAGATCGCCCAGGCTCGGCTCGTTGTCGGGATCGACTTCAGGTGTCTTGGCCGGCGAGAACGCACGCATGATGCTGCCGAGCAGTCCACCTCGTTCGGTCAGTCCGCGCTTGCCCTTCTTGGCCATGAAGCCTCCGGGGCCTAGCGTACCCGAAAAAACGGGCGGCGCTATCAGTGACCGTGTCCCGATGTGCCATCGATGCCGTGGGGATGGCCGTGGGTCTTCTCGTTGTCGTTGGCATCGCGGATGTTCACGATCTCGACGTCGAAGCTCAAGGTGACGCCCGCGAGCGGGTGCATCTGGCTGACGTAGACGTTCTCGTCATCGAGGTTTGCGATCCACAACTGCACGACCTGACCGTCGGGGGTCTGGGCCCGCAGAGGCATGCCGGGCTGCAGAGGAGCGTCGGCCGGGAACTCGGTGCGCGGAACGGCTTCGGGCTCGACGCCGTGGTCGATTCCGTAGGCCTTTTCGGGGGGAACGACGGCGATGAAGCTGTCGCCGATGGCCTTGCCAACCATCTGCTCTTCGAGTCCGGGAACGATGTTCTGGGCACCATGCAGGTAGGGCATGGGCTCGCCGCGCTCTCGGGAGGTGTCGAGGGTCTCGCCAGTGGCCTGGTTGGTGAGGGTGTAGTGGAAGATCACCACTTTGCCGTCAGATACGGTGGACATGTGC
>CAYYHT010000710.1:0-4265 GCA_964471355.1 uncultured Enterobacteriaceae bacterium | reverse complement strand
TCCGGCGGCTCGCACGCGGGAGAGCCGATGCAACCTTGGTCGTCGCAGTCGAAGAGTCCGTCAGCATCGTTATCCGCCTGATCAGAACAGTCGCCGCCGGTGCGTCCTTCATCGAGTATCGGCGGCGGACCGGTACAACCCACGAGGCTAATGAGGTGGGAGAGCGCGAGGATGTGGAGCGGGGACGTCATCGACGCACGATATCGCATTGGGCAAGAACCGCGCGGGTCCGTTTCGGACTGGACTTCGACATGGTACCGGCCGGGCGAACGACGCCGATACGATCCCGCACCTTGGCAGGCACCTGCTGGACGGCTATCTGGCCGCTGGAGGCGCACATTGGTTTCTGAGACGCTCAACGAGCTGGTCACCGTGTCTGACGAGCTGGCAGTCGCCATCGACAAGCCCGCAGCCACCCCTTTTGCTCTGCCCAAGCGGCACGACTTGCACCCCGATCTCGCTGCTGTGCTCACGGGCGGCGCTCTGGCGCTTGGTGAACAAGGCGTCGAGCTCGGTCGCATCAAGGAATTCACCGACAACGCCAAGAGCCGCGGTCTGCGCCTCAAGGTGGTGGTGTTTGGTTGGCATCCAGGCGGTCACACTTGGTACGCGACCCCCCTAAGTCACGACCCACAGGCCAAGGTCATCGTCATCGATCGCCTGAACCGCCTCTCAGCGACCGAGCTGACGGTTGAGGCCTTCTTGCAGCGCTCGATCGACGCCGCCCGCGAAGCCATCGAAGAGGCCAACCGCGAGCCCGAGCCCGAGCCCGAACCCGTCATCTCCGAAGAGACCGGCGAGCCCGTGCCCGTGGTCGAGAAGCCAAAGTTCCGAGTGGTCAAGGTCAAGCTGCCCGAGAGTGCGGGCGCCAAGATCGTCGCGGGCAGCCGCACCGAAGAGCTCGACGGCGAGACCTTTGCGTACATCATCTGGTGCATGCGCGGCCTCGAGATGATCAGCGAAGAGCCTGCACCGGACCTCGACCGCTGGGTCGCCCGTGCCCTGCGTTCCTGCCGCCTGGACGCCGTCCCGAAAAAGGGCGCCGACCTCAAGCGCTACATCGAGAAGTTCAACGCGCTCTCCAAGCGTGACCGTGCTGCCAAGGCCCCCAAGGCGCACCTGACTCCCAGCTGGAAGCTCACCGCTCCCGGCGACTGGATTCTCGCTCCAAACGAACTTGCGGTGCTGCGTCGGGCTGACAAAGCCACCCCACGACGACACGTGCCGACCGCTGCACAGACGGCAACCTGGGCCCTGTGGATGGAGTTGATCGCGTCCGACGAGGTCCTGCTCCACGTTCACTGAGTTCGCGCAATGGAACTGCTTGTTGGCCTGATCGGAGTGATCATCGCGTTGGCCTCGGCCTACGGCGTGTTCCGCAACGGCAACTACTGGTGGATCATGCAGCGGCTGCCCACCACTCCCATCGGTGAGCTGACCGGAGGCCTGCGCGAGATCAAGGGCGAAGTGAGCGCACTCTCGGGCAGCATTCAGAGCCCGCGGTCCCATGTGCCCTGCGTCTACTACCGCTTTCATGTCGAAGAAGAGCAGGGCTCGGGCAAGCACCGCCACTGGGTCACCATGCTTGATCTGACCGAGAGCGCCCACTGCCTCATCTCGGATGACACCGGGGCGTGCGAAATCGACCTCGAATTGGCCGAGATGCACCTCGACGTCGACCGCCACGAGACCGCCGGCATGTTCAACAGCGCCGACCCCGACCTGATTGCGATGCTCGACGAGTACGGCATCAGCACCGAGGGCTACGTCTTCAACAAGACCATGCGCTTCCAAGAGACGGTTCTGGAGGAGGGCGACGCGGTCTACATCATCGGAGACGTGATGATGCGACCGGACGCCTTCCCGCTGATCATGAGCAGCAGTACCTGGTTCTTTATCAGTGACCGCAGCGAGACCTACATGAAGTCCAAGTACCTGATGTACGCGGCGGCCTGCATGGCGGGGTTGGTGTTCGGATTGGCCTGGACTGGCTTCTTCTGCACGATGTAGGCGCACTTCGGGGTATGGGGGTGTCACGGAGGCCCCATGCGATTCGGACTGCTCTCTTTCTTGATGCTCGTCAGCTGCAACGGCAGCGTCGACACCGTCGATACAGCCATCGGTGATGACGGCAACACGCCGCCTGCGGACTACACCCCGGACTGGAATGGTGTGCAGGCGCTGATGGAGGACCACTGCCTGATCTGCCACGGCGAGGGACGTGGCAATCGCTTCGTCTTTCCCGAGAGCATGAAGGCCAGCATCCTGACGGGCGACCCCTACTACGTCATTCCCGGAAATGCTGAAGGCAGCCGCCTGTGGCGCGTTCTTACCGGCGAGACCCGCGACGACGACTTCGGCAAGATGCCGCTTGCCGGCTTGCTTCCCCCGTCACACATTCAGCACGTCGCCGACTGGATCGATGCGGGTGCCGAAGTGGGAGCGATCCCGGCCGACGACGATGGCGACGGGTTCCTAGCGGGAATCGACGACTGCGATGACACCGATGCCACCGTCAATCCCGATGCCGACGAGCTGTGTGACCGCGTCGACAACGACTGTGACGAGACCATCGACGAGCTTGCCGACGGCGATGACCCGGGCGCTGTCGACGCCACCACCTGGTACGCAGACTCGGACGCAGATGGCTTCGGCGACCCCGACTCCTCAGTCATCTCTTGCGAGCCTCCGGCCAACCACACCACTGACAACACCGACTGCGATGACACCGAGGCGCTATCGGCTCCCGGCGGCACCGAGGTGTGCGACGGCATCGACAACGACTGCAGCGGCACGGTCGACCCGGACACCGCCACCGATGTGCTGAACTGGTACACCGACAGCGATGAGGATGGCTTTGGTGATGTCAGCACCGAAGTGGCCAGCTGCACAGCTCCGACCGACGCCGTCGACAACGGCGATGACTGCGACGATGCGGTTGCGGCAGTCAATCCGGACGCGATCGAACTGTGCAACGGCATCGACGACAACTGCGATTCCACCTCTGACGAGGGCATTCCCACGACGACTTGGTTCTTCGACTCAGATGGCGACGGGTTTGGAGACGATGCGTCCACTGTCGACAACTGTGCGGCGCCTGTCGGATTTGTGGCACTTGGCGGCGACTGCGACGAGGCCAGCACTGCCTACAACCCCGGCGCCGTCGAGGCGGACTGCACCGACCCCGAGGACTACAACTGCGACGGGTCGATCGGCTTTTCCGACGACGATGGCGACGGATTTGCGGCCTGCCAGGAGTGCGACGACAACGACATCGCCGTCAAGCCGGGGGCCACCGAGCTGTGCAACGGCGTCGATGACAACTGCGATGGCGCGGTCGACGAGGGGCTCGCCGTGTCGACTTGGTACGCCGATACCGACGACGACGGCTTCGGCAACGCCGCGGCCATGCAGGACTTCTGCCAGCAGCCTGTCGGCTTTGTAGCGAACTCCGACGACTGCGATGACGCGGTCCAGGCGGTGGCACCTGACGCAACCGAGGCCTGCAATGCGATCGACGATGACTGCGACGGTGACATCGACGAGCCGGGCTCCACGGGCGAGACCGGCCACTTTGTAGACGGCGACGGCGACGGCCACGGTGGCAGCACTGCCATCTCGGCGTGCGGCCCGACCGCCGGCGTGATCGCGACCAACACCGACTGCGATGACACCGACGACCGCATTCATCCGGACGTCACCGAGATCTGCAACGGCTTTGACGACAACTGCAGTGGCACCGTCGACGATGCAGCCAATCCGCCACGGTGGTCTGTCGATGGCGATGGCGATGGGCATGGGCACACGACGCAGACGATTGCCGACTGCGACCAGCCCGCCGGCACGGCGCTGGTGAACGACGACTGCGACGACAGCGACGGCACGATCTTCCCCGGCCAGACTGAGCTCGAGGATGGCCGCGACCAGAACTGCGATGGACACATCGACGAGGACTTCTTCACCTATGTGCACAGCCGCGATGTGCAGCCCATCTGGGAGACCAACTGCGGTGGCTGCCACGGCTTCAGCTCGGGCCTGACCTTGACGTTCACCGATGCGCACCCAAACTTGGTCAACGTGACGGCCACCCAGAACACCAGCATGAAGCGCATCGTTCCTGGCGATGTCGATGCCAGCTACCTGTGGCACAAGCTCAATGACACCCACTTGAGCGTGGGCGGTCTTGGCGCCCAGATGCCCAAGGGCGGCGGCACATTGCCCGCCGGCGACCTCGAGATCATCGAGACTTGGATCACCGAAGGGGC
>CAYYHT010000709.1:0-4278 GCA_964471355.1 uncultured Enterobacteriaceae bacterium | reverse complement strand
TCGACAGCTCAGCCGCCAACATCTGGCCGCGCACTTCACCGAGAGCCTGCGCGGCGTGCCCAACGGAGCCGACGTCGAAGACCAGGCCAAGCAGCTCGCCACGATGATGGAAGACCTCAAGCACGGCGACGAGATCATCCTCGACTATGTGCCAGGAGACGGCGTTGTGGTCACCGTCAAGGGGCGGGCGAAGGGGCGCATCAAAGGAGACGTCTTCATGACTGCCATCTGGACGATGTATCTGGGCGACTCCCCGCCAAGTGAGCCCCTGAAGACAGGGCTGCTCGGCGGCTAGCCAAAGATTGGTCGATCCCTCGGTTACCGTGATCAAATGCGCGTACTGCACATCACGGACACCCACCTCGGACTGCGCCTCAAGAGCTGGTGTCATCCCCGCGGTTGGCAGCGCATGGCCGACTGCCAGGCAATGCTCGAGCGGGCACTTGAGCCGGCACTGAACCAAGAGGTCGACTTGGTCATTCACTCGGGTGACCTGTTCGACCGCAGCAGCCCGCCACCCGAAGCCATCGAGGGCGCCAACACTGTGCTGGCCCGGGTTGCTCGGCGCACGCCCACGGTCATCATGCCCGGCAACCACGACCGCCACGGTCTGGGCATCCACATCGACCCCGCTCCCGGCCTGCACATCGTCGACGAGGCAAAACAGCTGCGCTTCGGCGACCTGGCGGTCGGCTTTGTGCCGTACGTTCGCGAAGCCGGAATCTGGGCCCACGACGCCGCGTCTGTGGCCGATGGAGCTGACGTGCTCGTGGCCCACCAGAGCTTCCATGGCGCCCGAGTACCCGGATTTACCTTTCGCCACGGCAGGCACCGCGAGACGGTTGGCGCCCACCAGATGCCGCGCGGCATTCGCCACGTGCTCTGCGGGCACATTCATCCTCGCCAGATCACACAGATCGGGGGAGCCCAGGTGGTGCAGCCCGGCTCCACCGAGCGCACCTCGTTCTCTGAAGAGCGCCAGACCAAGGGCTATGCGATGTGGGAGTTCGGCCGCACCACCGAGTTTCGGTTCGTCGACCTGCCCACGCGGCCGCTGGTCCGGCTGCGCAGCGAGAGCGACCTCGCGAGGGTTCGCGCGGGCACTCTGGTGCTGATGGACAAGCTCGCGCCGGTCGACCTCGTCGACGAAGTCGCTGCCCGAGGGGGCTGGTTTGCCAGCAAGCGACCGCGGCGACTGCCAAAGCGACCCGAGCCGCAACTCGCGCTGTTCTAGCCCAGCGGCTGTTCGACTGGTCCCTGCGATGGAGTAGGGTCGTCCTCGGGAGGGCAGATGTCTCAAAAAGGCGCTTGGCTGTGGCGAGATCTGATGACGACCCAGCCCGAAGCCGCCGAGGCGTTCTATGCCGAGCTCTTCGGGTGGACGGTCAAGCACCTCGAAATGGGCGAATCGGGCATCTACCGCATGTTCTCTCTCGGCGAGGCACGGGTCGGGGGCATCGTCACCTTGCCCGTTTCCGACGGCGTGCCTGACCACTGGGTCGGCTACCTCGGCGTAGATGATGTCGATGCGACCGTGCTGGCCGCCCCCGAGCTCGGCGCGGTCATCGGCTTTGGGCCGCGCGACATTCCAGACGACGGTCGCTTTGCGCTGATTGTCGACCCCCAAGGTGCGCCGGTGTCCCCGATGACACGACCCGTCGACGTGCCCGCACCGGACTACAGCCCCGGCTCCTTTTGCTGGATGGAGCTGCACACCGCCGACATCGACGCTGCCATCGAATTCTACGCCGACGTCTTCGGGTGGAGCTTTCAAGAGGTCCAGATCGCAGACGCCACCCGTTACGCGCTGTCGAGCAGCGGGGGAATCGACCGAGGCGGCATCATGCAAGCGGCCAGCGAAGGCCCCGCCGCATGGCTTCAATACGTCGCCGTTGAAGACGTCGATGAAACCGCGAACAAGGCCGCCGAGCTCGGCGGCACGGTGGCTTATGGGCCCAACGACATTCCTGGGGTCGGGCGCTTTGCGATCCTCTCCGACCCCGTTGGAGCGGCGCTCGCCGTGTTGCAGCCGGCTTCGACCTAGGCCCTCGGGGCCAACGCCACCAACAACAGCGGGACCTCGACCCAAGCGTGCACCGCAGCCACGATGCCGTAGACCCCTCTGGCCTGCCCGAAATCCCAAGCAAACACGCCCAGAAACGCCACTGAGGCGAGAGCAATTGCACCGACGAACACCGCTTGCGGCGGCCACGGAACGACGGACCTGCTGGCATCAGCGCCATCGGGCAGCAGTCGCGGCAGCACATGCAGCACCGCGGCGTAGTGCATGCACTGCGCGAAGACCACGGCCGAGAAGGCATGCAGCGCCCATGGGGTCTCGTGAAACGCCCGCGGAATGTACACGTGCAGATGGTCGGAGAGCGACCCAACAGACAGCAGAGCGGCTTCGGGGGCCGCAAGCCCAGCGCTCGCTAGCACCGAGTAGGGCAACCCGGTGGCGATGACCAATGGAATGCCGACGAAGACCCCGAACCCCAGGCCGAGCCCAACGGCACGACGCTCGGGCGGCAGCACCTCTGCCAGAAAGCCAAGCGGTGTCAGGTTGTGTGCCAAGGCCAGGACCAGCAGCGTGTGGATCGGCGACAGCGCCATGCCCGCCAGGGCCCCAAGGCCCACCATCAGCCCAACCCCCAAGCTAAGCCGAGAGCGCGCCAAGACCGGAAACACGACCCCAACCAACGCCGCCAACAGGCACAGTTCGATCCGCAGTGCGGTCATGCCCGAGATGAGTCCCGTCACCACACCAAGGCGGCTGCCAGCCACGCCCACAAGCAGGACGCCCAGCTGAATTCGCAGTGCCCGGCCAAAGCGCGGGCCAAACCGCAGGTCGACATAGCGCAGCTCGGACAGGACATGGGCCAACCCAAACGCCGCCAGCGTCGTGGTGTAGACCGCGAGGGGAAACGCGACCACCACCCCCAAGGTCACCACAACAGCAGCCGCTGCCAGCCACACTGTCGCTACCGTTCCCGCCGGCGAATAAACAGCCCTGCAAACGCGAGAACCATCCAGCCAGACACGGCAGAAACCACAGCGCAGCCCTTGTCTTCGTCTTGCTTTGCTACCGATGGGGTCGGCGCGTCCGATGGCCCGGGGGGCTTGGCCTTGCCTCGGCAGAGCACTTCGTCCCAAGTGGAGGCCCCGTGGGTTCTGCAGACCGATTCATACCCTTGCTTCTCGAGCTTCTCGCATTGCTCACGGCTGCTGAAGTCGGCGCTGCACCCCGCGCACTCGCGTCCATCGACACCGTGCACGGCCACAGTGCATGTCTCGACGTAGTCGTCGGGCGGTGGAATGTCGGCGAGGGCGAGTGATGTCAGCAGCAGGAGTGTCATGGGCCCATCCTAGCAGTGGCCGTCCGGCGTGCGCACACAGGTACCCCGGCCGCCCTATGGACGGTTGTTCAGGAAGATCCCTGCATGCAGCGGTACAGCAAAGAAAGCCACACACGTGCGCCAATAGCGGCTGTACACTGGATTGGGGAGGGAGCGCTTGTTCCCACGAATAGACTTTCCGTGGCTCTGCCGGTTGAACGCCGCTGATCGACGGCTCGACATGTTCGAAGACTACCGCAACGTGCACTCGATGGAATTCGATGCGCAAGGCCGCGGCGGGCTGTGTCCCTGTGACAATTACTGGGAAGTGTCCCGGTCATATGACAGGTTTGTCACTGACTTCGACGTCCCCCCTCCCCCTGCCGACCTCGAGGCCAAGCTCGAACGCCTCATCAGCAAGGCGTGGAGCGGCGCCCCGATTGGCGATCTGTTTGCGGCCCCCAAGCAAGATGCACAGTCGGTGACGACCATCATGATCGGTGATTTGCGCCTGTGGATTCCCAGCTCGCCCTTGACTGACGGCGGTGCCACAGCCATGCGCGACCGAGACCGGCGGGTCGGACTGGTCGAGGTCACTGACTTGGTCACTCCGGAACAAGTGGCTGTGCTGTTGACGGCGCGACACCCCGAAGTCGAGCTGGTCGTCATGGACGACTTCACGATTTACCGCGAGATGACGGTGGTGCACACGCCCACCGATCCCGAACGCCAGTGCACCGTGCTCGAAGCGCGAGAAGTCGACGTCGACGCCGGTGTTGGCGATACCGCCTATTGGCCCATTCCGCTGCCGTGGGGACACTTGGTGATGCAGTGGGTTGGGCACGCAGTCGACGCCTGAAGGGAACCGGAGCTGGGGACAAGTGACTGAGCAGCGGCGACCTCGTCGCGACGGGAGACGAAGCGTGCCAGTTAGCGTTGCTGA
>CAYYHT010000708.1:0-4279 GCA_964471355.1 uncultured Enterobacteriaceae bacterium | reverse complement strand
TGCCGCAGCGTAGATGGTCTAGGTACCGCTGAGTTCAGCGTAGACTCCTAGTCCTGATCGCAGCTTCCATTAAAGGGCTCGCCGATTCTTTTGACGCGCATCTGAAAGAGACGTGAGTCGGAAGAGGTGTCCACAGAGGGCTTCTCTTTTTGGAGCATCTCGGCGATGTCGTCGCGAACGGGGTCTCCCGGGTGCGCATCCTCAAGCACATCAGCGACAAAGGGCATGCGCCGGTCATTCAGCAACGCGTCGATGGTGGGAATCCACTGGGCCCACCGCAGCGTGTCCCGGGCGTGGGCGCCCTTGAGCTTTGATGCATGGCGGACGGACAGCGCTGCTGCTGCCACGTCGCGTTCAAATGGATCGGGAATCGCCAGCAAGCCGGACACCACCCCTCTTGTCGCGGCGATGTGGTGGTAGCGGTGCAGTCCCGGGCTCACCCGCCAGGCCCGGTCACTCACATAGGCGACGCCCAGACCCCCGCGGGACAGCCGGCGTCGCAGTGGTGCTTCGACCACGACCCCCAGATAGCGGTCTTGCGCCGGTCGAACGCGGTCCAGTTGGTTGTTCAGCTCCCTCACGAGAGCCGCCCGTGGCTTGCCCCGGGTCAGCAACACGGCGTCCACACCATCGACGTCGAGAGGCGTGGCCCTTCCACGTGGCAGCACAGCCATGCTCACTCGGTCTCCTGTGCCGCTCCAAGTCAGGGTTCCACCGCCCCAAGATTGGCCGACCACAGCCATGGAACCTTCTGGCACAGACAGCTCAACAGTCCAGTCCGAGATGGGCAGTCCCTCGGGCTGCGGGTACCAGCCACCGTTGGCGAAGGCTCCATGCTTTGGAGTCCAGCCGATGGCTCCCCAACGCTTGGGCAGCGTCGTCTCAAAGGTCAGCTCGGTCGTGCCCGTCCAGGTCACCGATCCGGTATTGGCGGCGCCGGGGTAGGTGCGCTGCAGCTGCAGGTTGTCCGGGGGCTCGGGCAACCGTCCAAGGGGATCGGTGAGCGGCATCGGCTCGGACAGGGTCATGGTCCCGCTGATGGTGCGCAGATGGGGGGACACCTCGGCCGTGATGGTGATGACGGGCTGTGCAGCCGCCGCTGCCAGCAGCGCGAGGACAGCGAGCATCTGACTAGTAGGTGAAGCCCATGCCGAAGGTCACGCCGGGAATGCTACCGACGGTGAACATGCCGGCGCCTCGAAAGTGCACGGTGCCGTTGGTGACCTGAAAGCCCGCCGAGAAACGGTGCACACCGATGGCCGGCTCTGCGTCTTCGTCTTGGCCAAAGCCGTAGTAGCGGGTGGCGCCGACCAGCTGCTCGACCTCGTCTGTGACTCGATGAGCCGACGTGATGCGCAGCAGCGAGTAGTCGAAGTAGGGCTCAAACTGGGCGGTGTTGATCTCGGGGAAGGCGCCAAAGGCGTAGTTCTGGCCGATGCGGACGCTGAAGTCGAGCACGCCCAGGTCCAGCTCAACGTTGCCGATGTAGCCCGCGTAGCCCGCCTGAATGGTGACGTCTGGGTACGGCTTGTAGCCCTCGATGACGCCCATGCGGGCAAAGGCGCTGAACACACCCTGGCGGTGCATGCCGACCCAACCCGCGGACATGGCGAACTCGAGGCTGGCAGCAAAGCCCTTGCGCGCGGTCAGCGTGGGCACGAACATCCACGGAGAGGGGTTCTCGTCCGGAGCTGCGCGCTCCCATGGAGACGGATCGCCCGGCGTGCCATGGGCACTGGTGAAGGCGAAGGCGTTCTGCAGTGAGAAGTCAAAGCCAAAGGCGCCCAGAGTTCCTGCCGGAGAGATGGGCTTGTTCGCAATGGCAGTGCCAAGCTCAGTGATGAGTTGCTTGTACTGGTCGGGGATCGGAGCGCTCAAGCGCTGGCCGTTGTGGTCGGTCATGGCCGAGATAGTCACATCTTCTGGCCACGATGCTTCTGCGGGTGCAGTGGCCAGCAGGGCTGCGGTAGCGATGAACAGGCGGTGCATAAGATCCCCGGGTCCCAGTGAGGGTAGCACAGCCTTGCTGCCACCGGATATGGGCTTTGCTTCCCCTTCAGGAGCCCATTCATGGCTGACGAACAAGACCCACTCGCGCTGCTTGGTCCCGCGGCGTCCAAAGTGCGCGACCCGGTCACTGGCAACTCCATCTGGGATGCCGACATGGTTAAGGGCGCAAAGGTCGATGGACAGCGCATGCGCTTCGACTTGGTCTTTACGATGCAGCACAGCAAAGACGACCGCAAGGCCATTGAAGAGGCGGTCATCGCCAACCTCAAGGGAGCCGGTTGGCAGGGCGAGGTCTTTGCCTTCGCCAGACTGCAAGGCGCCCGAGGCGAGCAGCGCGGACCCATGCATGGCCAAGGCGGGCAGGCACCTAAGGACAAAGTTCCCGGAATGACTGCGCCAAAAGGCAGCATCAATCCGCACGGCGGACCGGTTCGCAAGGCCGTCATCGAGGGTGTGAAGTACATCATCTGCGTCGCATCAGGCAAAGGCGGCGTGGGCAAGTCCACGGTCGCCACCAACTTGGCCATCGCACTGCAACGCGAGGGCTTCAAGATCGGCCTGCTCGACGCCGATGTCTACGGCCCCAGCCTGCCTACCATGATGAATGTGCACGCACGTCCGATGGCGACCGATGACAAGCGCATCGTCCCGGTCAGTTCGTACGGCGTGAAGTGCCTGTCGGTGGGCCTGCTGGTTCCGCCCGAACAGGCCATCATCTGGCGCGGCCCGATGGTCATGAGCCTGGTGCGGCAGTTCCTCCAAGAGGCCGTCTGGGGCGAGCTGGACTACCTGGTCATCGACCTTCCTCCTGGCACGGGCGATGCGCAGCTGACACTCATGCAGGCGGTCGAGCTCACTGGTGCGGTCGTGGTCACCACGCCGCAACCTGTGGCACTCGCGGACGCCATCCGCGGCATCTCCATGTTCCGCAAGCTTGATGTGCCGCTGCTGGGGCTGGTCGAGAACATGGCTTGGTACGAGCTGCCCGACGGAACCCGAGACTACGTGTTCGGCGAAGGCGGCGGTGTTGCTCTGGCCGCCAAAGAAGAGACCGATCTGCTGGGGCAGCTGCCTCTGCAGAGCCGTCTGCGGCAGAGCGGTGATGACGGCCTTCCGGCGGCCCTCGCCGACGATGATCTGGCCGAGTCCTTCCGTGCCATCGCGCGCGCCGTGGTCGCCAAAGTTCAGGGTGCCGTCAGCTAGATGGCGCTGCCCGAGCCAGTACTGGCCGAGATGCCCGATGCCGGGCCGCTGGTGGACCTCTTCGGCCGGGTCCACACCTACCTTCGTGTCAGCGTCACCGACCGGTGCAACTTTCGCTGCACCTACTGCATGCCGGCCGAGGGACTCGACTGGACCAACAACAAACAGCTGCTCAGCTTTGAAGAGATCACACGGCTGGTCACCATCTTCGCCAGCATGGGCATCCGACGCGTTCGGCTGACCGGTGGCGAACCCATGGTTCGACGTGACCTCGAAGTGCTTGTTGGCTACCTGTCCGCCATCGACGGCATTGACGATCTGTCGATGACCACCAATGCCGTCAAGCTACAGGGCCGCGCCGAAGCACTGGCGGCAGCCGGCCTGACGCGAATCAACATCTCGCTCGACTCCCTCGACGCCGCCCAGTTTTCAAAGCTCACTCGCGGCGGTGACTTGAACCGGGTGCTGGCGGGAATTGACTCTGCCCGAGCCGCGGGCCTGACTCCCCTCAAGATCAATGCGGTAGTGGTCCGGGGCGAGAACGAGGACCAAGCGGTCCCGCTCATTCGCCACTTCGCCGCCCACAGCGCCGACACCGAAGTGCGCTTCATCGAGTACATGCCGTGGGGCATCCACCACCGCGAGCATCGACCCGAGAAGCAGCTGCGCGAGCGCATCGCTGAGCACTTCACGCTCGAGCCCATCGAGGCCGGGCACGGGGGGCCGGCGACGCACTACCGGGTCGCCGAGAATGGGTTGGTCGTCGGGTTCATCTCGCCCATGACCCAACACTTCTGCCAGCTCTGCAATCGACTTCGGCTTCAGTGCGGCGGTGAGCTGCGGACCTGTTTGTCGCGCGACAACAGTCCAAACCTGCGCGACCTCATGCGCGAAGGCATCTCAGATCAAGCGCTGTCGCACGCCATACGCTGCATGGTGTGGGGCAAGGTTGCAGGCCACGAGGCGCACCTCGACGACAATCCCAGGGCCTTCGAAGGCACCATGACCCAGGTGGGCGGCTGACTAAAAGACGCGGCGGCGCGTCTCGACCTGTTCTGCTTCGGTC
>CAYYHT010000707.1:0-4282 GCA_964471355.1 uncultured Enterobacteriaceae bacterium | reverse complement strand
GTCCGTAGAAGTCCTCGCCATCACTGTTGAAGAACACCTCTTCAGCGTCATCAAACTCCTCGCTGGTGAAGGTGCCGACGAACCGGTTCACCTCGGAGTCCCAGTCGAGGTCGATCTCTTCCTGCTCGATGAGCAACGCCACGCCACCGGGACCGCCATCGTCTTCGAAGTCGCCCAACCACGAGGCCCACGTCGTCTTGTTGGTCTCGCAGTCGCCCAGTTCGCTTGCCCACAGCTCGTACCACGAGCCTTGCTGAATGGGGTCGGGAGAGCCGAACCAAACCTCGCCGGTCTCTTCTTGGGGGCCAGTCCAGTAGCCGCCCGTGTACTCGGTGTAGGTCAGCGCGCCGATCAAGCCGCTCTCGGCTGGCTCGCTGTAGTCAGCCGCTGTGCCGGGAATGTGAGGCCAACATCCCGTCAGCGTGACCAAGCCCAGTGCGGCGGCGATGATTCGCATCAATTGCCCCCGGATGCGACGCCGGCAATCAACAGCACACCGGCCAGCGTCGCCGTTCCAATGCTGGCGTAGTGTGTGCCATTGGTCATGTGAAAGCCCTGCGCTGTGGGGTTTTCGTCGAACTGACCGCGGAAATAGACCGCCCCCCCGAGCATGCCGCCCGCGGCGACTCCGGCACCCACTCCGGCGAGCAGCAGCGGACTCATGCCCCCACCACCGCTCGTCTCTTTCGGAGGCCTCGTCGGCTTCGTCGGCAGGGGATCAGGCTTGTCGAGATCGGCCGGTGGGCGAGTCCACTCCACATCGTCATCGGTCCCGCCGTCGCCCCAACCATCATCGTCTTTGGCTCCGCTGTCTCCCCAGTCGCTCTCAGCGGCGGAGTCATCCCAGTCGATCTTCGCGTCGGGTTCTGGTTCGGGTTCTGGCTCGGGAGCGGGCTTGCTGCCCATGTCGCCCCACTCGTCGTCGCTGGCCGTGCTGCCCCACTCGTCGTCCTCGCTGCCGCTGCTGCCCCACTCGTCCTCTTCAGGATCTGCGTCGGCCACCGGATCGGCACCGGCAATGTCGGGCAAGCTGCCACCCGCGGCGATCCAGCCGGACCACACCACATCAGAACCGTCCACAAACTGAACAATGTGGGGTACCCCAGACGGCCGCTTGCTCGCCTTGTTTCCGTCGACAAAGACCGTCATGCCGCTTGGCGCGTCAATGCCAATCATCTCGGAGGCAGGCGCCTGTTTGGCTGCGTCCCAGACGCGCCACAACCGCCCCCCCTCGGGCGCGATCTTGCCCGACAGCTCGAAGTCCGGCTCGACACGCAGCGCACCTGCAAAAGCGATGGCCGCGGCCTCGCGGTCACCCTGCATAAAGCCGCTCATGCCAATCAGACGGTGGTAGGCCGCTGCACGTGGGCTCTCAAAGACGGCGTTCACGCATGGAAGCTGGGCCTTGGCCTTGCTGCTGGCAGCACCAAACTCCTCTTCGTCCATGGTCGCAAAGGACAACATGGCGTCCTGCATGGTGCTGGTGATCTGGTTCGGCGACACCGGCGCAGGACAGTCTTCGGCAAGAGCCAGCGACGGCCCGGCAAGGGCAACGAGCAACAACGGCAGACGGTTCATCAAAACCTCCCAGGCAACACATTCACCACTGGTCGAGCAGACTCGCCAGTGATTCGTCGTCGATGTACAGCTCTTCGACGGCAGGCTGGTCGAGCAACCAGTTGGACAAATCAGACGCCTTGGCCTCTGCAGACTTGCTGCTGGCCAGGATTGGCCCCACGCCGGGAGCCAGGGAATCGAGCCGCCCATCTTCGGTCAACTCGAGGTGCTCGTGGTCGACGAGCAGCTGCAAGAAGCTCTTTGCCTCGGCATCAAGAGTGAACGTGGCATTGCCCGCGTCCATGGGCTCCATGATCTTTGCGAACAGATCGGCGATGCCCGGCTTGGCTTCGGGCTCCGGTTCGGGCTCGTCCGCGGGTGCCGATGCCGGTTCTGGCAGCGGAATCGCGCCCAGAGAGCCAATCGGGACCTCACCGGTCGCATCGTCCATCTCGGGGGTGGACAGCGCCTTGAGAAGCGCATCGAGTCCGGTCAGCTTGTTCGGGTCTGGTGCGTCCTCTTTGTCCTCATCGTCGTCCTCGTCGGACCCTCGACTCGGAATCGGCATCGGCATGTCCGAGAACATCTGCTCGAGCGTGGTCTCGTCGTCCCAGTCCAGGTCGTCTTCCTTGGGCGCGACGGGGACAAATCCACCGGATTCGGGCGCTTCAGGGGCAATCTCGACGGGAACGTCCACGCTAATGTCCGTTTGCTGGCCAGTCTCGGCGTCCTCGACGGAGGCACCGACTCGCAGCAGGTCCTCATTGTTCTCGGTGACGAGCTGCACCGTGGCGCTGTGCAGCTGACCGGGGGCGCCATTCCAGTCGACATGAGCCTTGAACAGAATGTCCAGGTTGTGCAGTGCGACCGGCTCGACCCGCAGACTCTCGGTGCCGTCCGAGGGAATGGGCATGTCGATCAGACGCAGTGAGATCTCTTCGCCAGGAGCGTCGAGATCGAGCTTGAAGCCGGTCTCGGGCTTCCACATGAGCTTCGCTGTGGGGATGTCCATCACGCAACTTCCAGTGTGCCGTCGGCCCGCGCTGCGAGCCAACTGGCCATAAATCCGTCCAATTCACCGTCTAGCACGCGCTGTACGTCTCCGACGGTCTCGCCAGTCCGCAGGTCTTTGACCTGTTGATATGGCTGCAGCACATACGACCGGATCTGGCTTCCAAAGTCGATGCGCATTTTCTTGGCATTGGCCTCAGCCGCAGCTTCCATGCGTTTATCGAGCTCGAGTTGGTAGAGCTTTGCGCGCAGCATCTTCATCGCCTTGTCGCGATTCTTGTGTTGGGAGCGTTCAGCGGCGCATCGCACAGCAATGCCCGAAGGCTTGTGAATCAGCCTGACCGCTGAGTCGGTCGTGTTGATGTGCTGCCCACCGGCCCCCGAGGCACGCATGGTCTGCATCTCGATGTCGGCGGGATTGATGTCGATCTCGATGGTGTCATCGATCTCGGGGTACGCCGTGACAGCCGCAAATGCTGTATGGCGGCGGGCGTTCTGATCGAATGGGCTGATGCGCACCAGGCGGTGGACCCCGATCTCGGCCTGCAGGTTCCCAAAGGCGTAAGGTCCGCGCACAGCAAATGCTGCACTGCGGATGCCGGCCTCTTCGGCGGCGTTCTCGTCCAGCATCTCGACCACAAAACCGCGCTGCTGCGCCCAGCGCGTGTACATGCGCACCAACATCTGAGCCCAATCACACGCATCGGTGCCGCCCGCTCCGGCGTTGACCTCGACGATGGCGGACATCTCATCCTGCTCCTCGGAGAGCAGCCGCTGGGCCTCGAGCTTGTTGACCATGGCGCGAAGCTGATCGAGCGCAGAGCGCGCCTCGGCCGCCATGTCGTCGTCATCCTCCTCGAGTCCCAGCTCAATAAAGGTCAGCACGTCATCGCGAAGGCTCACTAGGTCGCCGTAGTCGCGGACCACCCGGTCGAGCGCACCCTTTTCTTTTAGAACGGTCTGGGCGCGGTCGTTGTCTTCCCAAAAGCCCGGCAATGCCGATTGCGCTTCGAGATCGTCCGCTCGGCGCGTCTTCCCATCGATGTCAAAGATGCCCCCAAAACTCATCGACGCGCTTTGATAGCGGTTCGAGCTCGGATTTGATCTCATCGAACATCAAGTCATCCTTTCACTTCTGTTTGCACGGCTAACAACCTTGCCAGCCGCGTCTTGTCAGGCGCAACTCAGACCCCAGGCCCTTGCGAGTCAGCTCGACTCACCAGCCCACGAAAAGACAGCCCAAGTGCCGCCAGACCCTCTTGTTCAGCGGCCCGCATCAGCTTGGTCTGCTCGGCATCTTGGTGATCGTGACCAAGCAGGTGGCAGATCCCATGGGTGAGGAGCACGCGCACCTCACTGCCTACATCATGGCCGAGCTCGGACGCTTGCCTTGCGGCTGTGTCGATGGAGATGACCACATCTCCCAACAGAATGCCGTCGTCCTGGGGAAAGGAGAGCACGTCGGTGGACACATCTTTGCCCCGCCACTGCCCATTGAGCGTGCGAATGCGGTCGTCGGTCGTCAGCAATACCGACAGTTCGCCGTCGGTCCGCAAGGCACGCAGGATCAGCCCTGCATCGATCGCCAACGCGTCGGCATCCCACTCCACATCTTCACAGCTGATCAAGACGTCCAGAGTCACTACCCGCGCGGCAGGTGTTCAATGGACTCGTAGTCCGTGTTCTCGTCGGTGACGTCGAGGTCTCCGAGCTC
>CAYYHT010000706.1:0-4284 GCA_964471355.1 uncultured Enterobacteriaceae bacterium | reverse complement strand
GTGGTGGCCCGCAAGAGCTCGACGGCGGCCGCAGCGGCTGGGTGAACCAGGGCACCCGACACAAGCTCAAACAGCTCACCGGTCAGCGCGTCGGGGTCGACGGCCAGCATGGCGTCGTATTTGCGGCGCCGGCCGGGGTCTGCCAACACCTTCCAAGCCTCGTCGACTTGGCTGCGCTGCAGGTCCACGGGTTCAGGGTCTGCACCGCCGTCGACCAGATCGCGTCGCTCGCGCATCAGCCCGGCCACAACTGCGGTGTAGGCGGTGCGAATCTCGGGGGTCGAAGCGCTGCTGTCGACCCCGAGCTGGGTATAGAAACCGTCACTCATGCCGAAGTCTTACCGTGCGAGGATCACGGAGGCAACGCGCATAGCCAGCAGATCCAGCTCATCTTCACGCAAGGTGCGCGCGTCAAACCACAGCGCGTCGTCCGCAATCCTCGCAACCACTGATGGCTCGCCGGTCCGCAGCTCTCTCGCCACGGCGTCCACATGGGGGACGCGCATCACCACAGCAGCGGAAGGCAGGGCCTGACCAGGCAAGGATCCTCCGCCAACAAAGCCATCACACGGCGCGCGCACACACTGCACACCGCGCTCGGCGAGGGCATGCTGCAGGCGATCGGCCCGTTCGCGCAGCTCGCTGATGGACGCGTGAATCATGCTCAGAACCGGTGGTTGTTCACCGGCCGCATGAAGCGCCAGCGTCGCCTCCAAGGCAGCCAGAGTGACCTTCCCGACCCTGAGTGCCCGGTACAGCGGGTGATTTCGCAGCGCCGCAACGGCATCGCGGGTGCCCACCACCAGGCCTGCTTGGGGCCCCCCCAGCAGCTTGTCACCCGAAAACAACACCAGATCGACCCCACTGGCCAACGCCTCGCGCACCGACGGCTCGCCCAAGCCGCCATCAAGGCTGCCGCTGCCCAGATCCTCGACGACAATCAGTGAGCGCTTGGCGGCAAGCGCGACCATCTCGGCACGGGTCGGCGCCTCGGTGAAGCCGACGACGCGGAAGTTCGACGTGTGCACCCGCAACAACACTGCTGTCTGCTCGGTGATTGCGGCTTCGAAGTCCCCGACACGGGTGCGGTTGGTGGTGCCCACCTCGACCATGCGCGCTCCACCGGCGCTGATCACATCTGGGACGCGGAAGGAGCCGCCGATCTCGACCAACTCTCCGCGGGACACGAGCACCTCTCGGCCTCGGGCATAGGCCGTCAGAGCCAGCAAGACCGCCGCAGCGCAGTTGTTCACCACGATGGCATCTTCGGCGCCGACGAGGTGCGCCATCAGCTGCCGCACGGCATGCAGACGCCCCCCTCGCTTCCCGGATTCCAGGTCCATCTGCAGATTCACGGCCCTCGCAGCCGCTGCGGCCGCATCGATGGCCTGGTCTGCCCAGGGAGCTCGCCCGAGATTGGTGTGCACCACCACGCCGGTCGCATTGATGACCGGTCGAAGTCGGCCGCGCACGAGGATCTGCGCCCGTTGAATCGACAGCTCGGCCACATCTGGCACCGATTTCAGGGACCCGTTCTTGATAGCAGCACGCAAGTCGTCGAGGACCTCGCGAATGGCGGTGCGCGCAATCGCTGGTGGAAGTGCCGCCACGGCCGGTTCTGACAAGACGGCGTCGACGGCGGGCAGCTGGCGGTACAGGTCGCTCATGGGCTCATACTAGCGCCGGCATCCGTAATGGGCAGGGCGCCCGGTTACATCCGCCCACCATGACCGCGCTGCTCTACTTTCTGGTCGCCATGCTGGCGGCTGGGCTGTCCACTCGAACCTGGCTCGCCGACCGCCAGGAGCCCGCGCGCGTCGCCTTCCTGGGCCTGGGCTACTGCATCTGCATCGCCTACATGAGCTTCGCACTGTCCTTTGTGCAGGGTTTTGAGGTCCTGCGCCTGCTGTACATGTTCGTGGGCATGGCGGTGCCAGCATTCTCGCTGTGGTGCATCGACCGAGTGCTGGCCCGAGACCAACCCACCCAAGTGGGCGGCCCGGCCACCACCGATGCGGCGCCCTCGAGCCCATATGTACCGCGCCTATTTGTGGCGACGGGCGTGCTCGCGCCGCTGCTGACTGGCCTGCAGATCGCCTTCTTTCCGGGCATGCCACGCAGCTCACCGGTCGAGGTCTTGGCGGGCCTGTTTGCCCTCGCGGGCTTTGGCCTCGTGCTTGCCCGCATCAGCCAGGCCCAAGCCGCCGCCACCATGCGCACCGACAAGGTGCGCCTTCAGTACTTGCTCGGTGTGGCCATCGCCGCCGTCGTCTTCACTGTCGCCGAACACCTCGCCCGCAATGTCGGTGTGCCCATTCACGCCGATGAAATCCGCTCGATCAGCACGCGGGTTGTCGTGCTGCAGGGACCAATCCCGCCATTCTCGACCCTGTTCGCGGGACTGGGCATCTACTTCCTCTACCAGATCCTGGTGATGTACCGGCTGCTGGACCTGCAAGAGCTGTTCAGCCGTCTGGCCACACTGCTTGTCTCGGCGCTGTTGTTGGTCGTGGTCGATGGCTTCACGTTGCTCTGGGTCGGCACCTTCACCGACTACCCCTTCCACACCACCTTCCAGATCTTCATGGCCTCGCTGTTGTTCCTGGCGGCCTACGATCCCGTCCGAACGCAGGTGGACTACTGGTCGAACCGACTGTTCAACCGGCGCGGTCAGCAGCTGGGCGAGGCACTCGGCAGCTTGAGGTCCGAGCTTCCAACTGTCATCTCATCCCGCGGCCTGACCGAGACGCTGCTGTCCAGGCTCAATGCGTCGGGTCGTGTGCCGGTCTGCTCGGTATACCTGTGGGACCGCGGCCTCGACGCCTTTGCCTGCGGAGGCACCCGCGGCGAGACAGAACAACGCCCCTTGGCTGCCGTCGCCGCACATCCGTTTGTCGAGGGATTTGTCGACGGAGAACCTTGGTATTTGGCGGTCGACGTCAAGCACCGAGGCCGAACCATCGAGCAGTGGTCCGAGGTCTACGCCCTGATGGGCGCCATGAATGCCGACCTGACCATCCCGTTCATCAGCGAGTCTCGCATTGTGCTGGGCTGGCTGCACCTGCGTGACGAGGAGTGGTCCGACGGCTTCTCGGCCGACGAGATTCTTCAGCTGCGCCAGGTCGCGCATCTGGTCTCGGTGGCTCTGTCCAACATCGAAGAGTTCAAGGCACTCGAAGAAGCGCACCGCTTGGCCGCGCTGGGTGCCATGTCCGCGGGCTTGGCGCACGAGATTCGCAATCCGCTGGCCGGCATCAAAGGCGCCGCCCAGTACCTGCAAGACGAACAACTGCCCGATGACGCCCATGAGATGCTGTCGATCGTCATCGACGAGGCAGACCGCCTGAACCTCGTCGTGAGCCAGTTCCTGGACTACGCGCGTCCCTTTGAGCTGCACGTCGGCTCTGAGCACGTCAATGCGCTGGTCAGCCACAACCTGACCCTGCTTCGCGCACAGGGGCTGCCACAGAACATCGAGCTGATCGAAGATCTAGCGGGGGACCTGCCCAACGTCTCCCTCGACGGCAACCGCATCTCCCAAGTGTTGTTGAACCTGCTGCAGAACGCCCTGCAGGCCATGCCAGCGGGAGGGCGTCTCACCGTGACCACCCGCCGTCGAACCAATCGCGCCCGCGTGCCGGTCATTGAGGTGACCGTCGCAGATACCGGCGAAGGCATCGCTCCAGACGTCATGGAGAAGCTGTTCATCCCCTTCTTCACCACCAAAGAGCGCGGCACTGGCTTGGGCCTGCCGATCTGCCAGCGCATCTTGCAAGAGCATGGCGGAGAGATCGACGTCCACAACAACGCGTCCGCGGGCGCCACCTTTGTGCTGCGCTTCCCCACCGATCCCGACGACGACCGAACCGAAGACCGCCAGTTCCAGGGGGCCACGTGATCTGGCTGGCGGTGCT
The DNA here is from genome assembly GCA_964471355.1 of uncultured Enterobacteriaceae bacterium. Classification (GTDB taxonomy): domain Bacteria; phylum Myxococcota_A; class UBA796; order UBA796; genus CAYYHT01. Next base: position 370 of record CAYYHT010000706.1, on the reverse strand, counting down.
CGCGGCTTGCACATCGGCGCCCACAGTGAGTGTGACGCCGCACTTCGCGAGCCGAGTCGAGACCTTCGACACGACCGGTTGCCGCGCCGACACGCTGGTCGAGCCCGTTCCGGTCACCGGCGAGATGCCCAGCTGGGCGCCCCCGACGCGGGCCATGGCGCGCCTGACCAATGCCGAAGCCGAGGTGAGTGGGTCTGTCGACCCTTCGCTTGGCGTGCTCGTCGAGTACGACGCCGACGGCATCGCCGGGTGGAGGAACGGCATGAGCAGCGGCGAGCTGGTGTGGCACAGCCCGGTGGTCGACGCCGAGCGGCCCCGCACCTTTCGCATGGTGGTCAAGCCCGGCGGCTCACGCAATATCAGCGTCGTC
>CAYYHT010000705.1:0-4285 GCA_964471355.1 uncultured Enterobacteriaceae bacterium | reverse complement strand
GAGACCGTTCGTTTTCACCACGTGGACGCCGCCAAGATCCTGTACTTCAGCCGGGTCTTCGAGCTCTGCCACAGCGCGATGGAGGCGATGATGAACAGCACGGACAGGCCGTTCGCCAGCTTCTTTGCCGATCCACAGTTCCTGCTGCCCATCGTGCACGCCGAAGCCGACTACAAACGGCCGATGATGCTTGGCGACAACGTTGTGGTCGAGGTCGAGATTGGGGCCGTAGGCGGCTCGTCGTTGACTTGGCATTTCCGAATCGTGAACGACGCCGGCAAGGTGCACGCGACTGTAAAGCACGTACACGCCTGCGTGCACGCGGACACCTTCAAGTCTCGCCCCATCCCAACCGAGTTCTTGGGATTGATGCGATCAGCTACTGGTATGACCAGTTGATCGCCGGATCAGTCGTCTAGCGAAGCAGTGGGCGCTGCAGCTTGCCCAGGGCGTTTCGGGGAAGCTCTTCCATCCATGCCCAGCGGTTCGGCACCTTGAAGCCAGGAAGTCGTTCGCGGCACCAGCTGTCCAGCTCATGGTCGGTCAGAGACTCGCCGACGAGCCACGCTGCGGGCCGCTCGCCCCACTCATCGTCTGGTACCCCGCGAACAGCGGCGTCGTCGATGGCCGGATGACTGGTCAGCACGGCTTCGATCTCGGCGGGGTCAATGTTCTCGCCTCCGCTGATGATGACGTCGTCTACACGTCCGGTGACATGGACACGGCCATCGGCGTCGACGGTTCCGCGGTCGGCGGTGGTCAGCCCGCCACGCGGTGCGAGTGGCCCATCGATGTGGAGCACTCCGGCTCGTTGTTCAATCTGGGCGAACGGCATGGGCGGGGCTCCAAGGGTGTCGAGGTCCCCTGGGAATCGTGTGGCCACCTGGCTTGCCGTCTCGGTCATGCCCCATGTCAGCGAGACCGGCGCTGATATCGCCCGGCAGCGCGCGATGAGCTCCGGCGGGGTGCGGGCACCACCAGTGAGGATGAAGCGCAGAGACGGGGGAAATGGCCGGTCCTTTCTGGAGTCCAGCAGCCGGTGAAGCATCGTGGGCACGACCGACACTCCGGTTGCTCCCGCGTCGATGCCCGCGTTGACCCGATCCGCGTCGAAGTTCACATGCAGCTCGACAGTGGTGGCGTACCAGGCACTGCGGTACAAGATCGATAGTCCACCGACGTGATGCATGGGCAGGCAGCAGATCCAGCGGTCCGACGGCAGGTGACCCAGGCGCAGAGCGCTGCCCATGGCGCTGAAGAACAATTGGCGGGTCGTCAACGGCACCCGTCGCGGGTTTCCAGTGGTGCCAGAGGTGCGAACGATGAGCCGGACCTGTTCAAGTGGCCAATCGGCGGCGGGAATCGGCTGGCCACTCGCCATGGGCAGGTCGGGGGCCGGCTCGGACACAGGGGCAGCCGCAGCGCCCACCCAGCCGATGGCGTGCAGGTCGGCCACAAAGGAGGCGTCGCACCGGGCGTGCAGTGCGTACTCCTGTCCGGTCAACGCACCGGCCCGCTCCGACGCGGCTCGGGCCAGCTCGGCCCAGGTCAGGCTTGTCTGCTCGGTGACCAAGGCTGTGTGATGCGGACGGGCTGCAGCGGCGGCTGCGACCGGATTCGGAATCACAGCCAAGCCTCGCCGCGCACAATGGAGAGGTCGGGTCCCAGGTCGTCAGCCAGCAAGCGCCCTGTGTCGAGCCCGGCCGCGGGCAGACCGGGAACGCTGGCCGCGAGGTGCAATGCCGCTGTCCGGCCGACCACAGATTCGAGGGACGTCGTCACGACTGCGGGCAGACCCGCCTTGACGGACCGGCGAATGAGTCGTCGGGCGGTGCGTGGGCCTCCGACAAGCATGGGCTTGATGACGACCACATCTGCGGCACCAGCGTCGATGACCTGCTCGAGGTCGCCGGCTGTGCGCACGCTCTCGTCAGCGGCGATGGGTGCCAAGTCTCTCAAGCTGGCCATAGAGGGCAGGTCGCTGTCGCGAACCGGCTCTTCGACGTACTCGATATTGCAGTCTCGAAGGGCCAGCAGCACCTCTCGCGCCTGGGCGAGGGTCCACGACGCGTTTGCGTCCAGCCGCAGCGCGACGGCTGAGCCGATGGCATCGCGGATTGCCATCACCGCTTCGATTTCGCGAGAGACCGGGACCCGATGGCCGACCTTGAATTTCACGGTGCCAAAGCCTTCCATGACCGCTTGTGCGGCCTCGCTGGGGTCGCGCACCAATCGATTGACCGGAACATGGTCTGCGTGACCCTCGCTCAGGATTGCTGCCATTGAAGTATCTGCGGCGCGAGCCTGCAGGTGAAGCAGGGCCTGTTCGACGGCGTGTGCGGCGGATGGAGGGCCGGCGAAGGGCTGGTCCGGAACCCAGCGTTCGAGCGCCAGGCGCACCTCGGCGGGGCGCTCTTTGCTGAAGCCGGGCAGGGGAGCGGCGTCTCCTCGTCCGACGTTGCCCGCCTCGTCTTCGACCAACAGGATGAAGCCCTCTCGGTGCGTAAACGTGCCGGCTGCAGTCATCAGCGACTGATTGAAGCGCAGCAAATACGGCTCGATCCAGGTCTTCATGGCGTCATTCCTACCAGCATGCCGCCGCTGGTGAGGGCCGCGAAGATCAGTGTGAGCCGTGCGGTGCTGCCCAGGTGCGGATTCAGGGCCGCACCGTCCGTGGTCCAGATGGTTCGGATTTGCATGAGTCCTAGGGGCAGAGCCACCAGCGGGACGAGCCATCCCCATCCTCCGCCCACCACATTCCAGCCGGCCACTAGGGCGAACGCGGACAACACGAGCACGGTGTACTCCCATCTCGCCGCGGTGGCGCCGAAACGCACGGCGAGGGTCCGCTTGCCGGCCGCGGCGTCGGTGTGGCGGTCGCGCAGGTTGTTGACCACCAAAATGGCGGTGGCCAGACAGCCCAGGGCAGCGCCGGCTACCAGCCCCTCGATGGGCCAGGTGAGGGTCTGTACATAGATCGTGCCCGAGACGGCGACCGGGCCAAAGAACACCAGGACAAAGACGTCACCGAGTCCGACGTAGGCGAGAGGAAAGGGGCCAGCGGTGTAGGCAACGGCGGCGATCAAGCTGACGATGGCGATAGCGACGACAGGCCAGCCACCATGAACGGCGAGGGCGGCTCCGACTAAGGCGGCCATTACAAGGACCACCGCGGTTCCACGGGCGACCTCTTCAGGTGCTAGCCAGCCCTTCTGAGTCGCACGAGCGGGGCCGATGCGGTCGTCGTTGTCGGCTCCTTTCTTGAAGTCGTAGTAGTCGTTGGCGAGATTGGTCCCGATTTGGACCAGGATCGCTGCAGCCATGGCCCCCACTGCGGGCCATAGAGCGAACTGGCCCATGGCGGCTGCGATGGCTGTGCCCAGCACGACGGGCGCGATGCCAGCCGTCAGGGTCGCGGGTCGAATCGCCAACAGCCAGACCATTCCGGTCGACGGGCGTTCATCGGGCATCGATTTCTTCGAGGGCTTCGGCGACGGCGACGAATGCCGCGTGTCGACGCCGGCCGTCTTCTTCGCGATTCACGACCACATGAAGCACCGAGATGCCGTCGGTCCCGACGTGCTGGGCGAGGGCTCCCCGCAGATCATCGGCGGAACGCACTGTGTGAACGGCGGCCCCGGCGGCGGCACACAGGGCCGGAATGTCCGCCTGTTGTGGGGTCAGAAAGTACTGCTCGAATGCGTCTGGGTGCCGCTGAATGGGCAGCATGCCGAAGATGTTGCCACCGCCGTTGTCGATGACAACGAGGGTGAGTGACCGGTTCATCTGGCGCGCGGTCTGCAGGGCACCAATGTCGTGCAGGAATGCGAGGTCGCCCAGCACTGCCACCACCGGGCCGTGAGTCCATCCCGCGGACTCACCAAGGGCTGTGGCGATGGTTCCGTCGATGCCGTTGGCTCCGCGGCTCGCCGCCACCGTAATGTCGCCGGCGACGTGCCCACAGAAGCTGTCGGCGCTGCGGATGGCCATGCTGCTGGCCAGGTGCAGCAGCGCGCCCTTTGGCAGGGCCTCGGCAACGTTCCGGACGATCGAGCCCTCCCACAGGCCGTCAGCGCAGTGATGGGCGATTGCTCCACCGGCGACCTGGTCCGCGAGCCTCCAGCGCTCGAACCAATCAACCGATGCCGTTCGTTCTGGCAGGCGGTCGATGAGCGCTCGGCACAGCCAGACCGGATCAGCTGTGAGCACCGTGTCGGCGACGTGATGGGGATCGTGCCAGCGCCCGACCGGGTCGACCACGTCGGTGCGTGCGGTGCCATGGCGG
>CAYYHT010000704.1:0-4293 GCA_964471355.1 uncultured Enterobacteriaceae bacterium | reverse complement strand
CGGAACAGGCCGGACGTTGGATCGACGCCCACCTCGCCTGCGCACAGATGCTCAGGCGCCTGGGACCCGGAACGGGAAGAGCCGAGCGCATCGGCCTGCACTGCCTTGCAGCCGGAGATCTGCGCGGCGCCATCGATCCACTCCTCAAGGGCATCGAGGAACGTGGCACCACGATTGGAAGCCATGCCGCCATCGAGCTGACCGAGGCATGCGTCACCGCGATGGCTGGCACACCCGAGGGCCACCCCGACTGGGGACGGCTGTCACTGGCGAAGGCCCGAGTCTATTTTCAGGCTGGGGACTACGACAAAGTCATCGAGTGCGCAGACACGGCATTGCTTGGCGCACAGCTGCACGGGTGGCCTGGCATTCGGCGAGACGCCACATTCGAGCGCGCGGTGGTCGAGCTGCGCCGTGGTGATCTAAAGGGAGCGCTGTCGGACCTCAAAGCCATCAAACGGCGGCTTGGAGACGGTGACGAACCGGTCCACTACGGCATGTGTGCATTCGGGCTGGCTGCGGTCGCTCGCCAAAAACAAGAGCACGAAAAGGCGCGCGGGCTCTATGAACGCGCGGTGCTCTACTTCGATCAGGCGAACGCACCGGCACGCCGGGCCACCTGCTGGCGGGACATGGCCGCCATGCGCATCTCACTGGGTGAGCTGGACGACGCGACCGAGCTGAACAAGCGGGCAATGGTCGTATACAAGCGGCTGGGGCAACGTCACGAGGTCGCAAGCTGCTTCAATACTCGCGCCGAGATTCACCGCCTCAGTGGCGAGCTCGACCAAGCAGCGGCGGGCTACAGAAAGGCGCTGGAGATCTACGTCGCCATCGATCATGGCCAGGTCACCATTCCTCGCCTCAATCTGGCGCTGCTGGACCTGGAGCTCGAGGAGTACACCGAGGCTCGCAGCTTGGCAGAGGCCGCCCGAGTGACGCTGTCGGACCAGGGACGCAAGGGCATGCTGGCGTCTGCTCACCTGATCCTACTGGCTGCGGCAGCGGGACTCGAAGACTGGACCGCTTGGGAATCTCACCTAGTCGAGGCCGAGCGGCTCATCGCAAAGACCGGCGCCGCGGACCCGGACAATGGCATGGCCGCCGAGCTGGCCGCTGAGATTGCGGTGGCATCAGGACACGAAAAACAAGCGCGCCGAGCATTCGCCATCGCGCTCGGCCAGTACGAGACAACCAAGCACCAAGTGGGCATCGACGCGGTTCGAAAGCGGATTGCCGAGCTGTAGACGCGTGGACATTTGGTGACAGTCCTGTGAACGGGCAACAAACATGTGAGGATGGGGGTCTGCATGACAGACACGGAGTCCCGCTGATGCGCACCCTTTTGATTGCCTCGCTTTTACTGACTGTTTCGACCGCTTGTCGCAACGACACTGACAATGATGAAGACGGCGTCCCCGACTGGGCGGACTGCAACGACGATGACTCGGCTGTTGGGCCCAGTCAGACCGAGGTCTGCAACGGCATCGACGACGACTGCGATGGCCAAGTGGACGACGACGCGTCGGACGCCACGATGTTCTACGCGGACGGCGATGCGGCTCTGGCTACGCCGGGGCTTCGGTCGCGGCCTGCGACGCGCCAGCGGGCTTCGTTGCCGACAGCGCTGACTGCAACGACAACGATGCAAGCGTCCATCCCAGCGCAATCGAAGACGACTGCACCGACCCCAAGGACTACAACTGTGACGGCTCGGTCGGCTACGACAACGCAGACGGCGACGGATTCCCCGCTTGCGAAGACTGTGACGACAACGCGGGCAGCGTGAACCCCAACGCGGTCGAGGTCTGCGACGCGGTCGACAACGACTGCGACGGAGACACCGACGAGGCCGGCGCCATCGGCGAGAGCACTTGGTACACCGACAAGGACTCGGACGGCTACGGGGACCCCGCCACCGCAGCGACCGCCTGCGACCAGCCCACCGGCTCTGTGGCCGATTCGTCGGACTGCGACGACAACACGGGCGGTGTCAACCCAGGAGCCACCGAGGTCTGCAACAGCAGCGACGACAACTGCAACGGCGTCGTCGACGAGTTCGCGTCGGACGCCGCCACTTGGTACGCCGACGCCGACGGCGACGGACACGGCGGCACGCTCACCCTGATCGGTTGTGACCAGCCCGCCGGCTACGTGTCGACCAGCACAGACTGCGACGACCTGCTGGCCGCGAGCAATCCGTCGGCCGTCGAGATCTGCGACGGCAAGGACAACGACTGCAACGGCACCCCCGACGACAGCCCCGTCGACGAGACCACCTGGTACCTCGACGCGGACCAGGACCGGTTCGGAGACGACTCCGCCACCACCGCTGCGTGTGCCGCACCGGCCGGCTACGTCTCGATCGGCGGCGACTGCGACGACGGCAACACCATCATCCGCCCCGGAATGCCTGAGAACTGCGATGGCGTCGACGAGAACTGCGACGGCAGCTACGACGAAGGGCACCCGCAGACGACCTACTACGCAGACACCGACGCCGACGGTGCCGGCGACCCAGATACGACCACAAGTGCGTGCCAGACGCCGGCTGGCTTCGCCGATGCGGGTGATGACTGCGACGACACGGACTTCGACATCTCGCCGGTGGCCGCCGAGGTCTGCGACGATGGCATCGACAACAACTGCGACGCGGCCACGGACTGCGCGGACCTCGTGGACTGCAAGCCCGTCTACGACTACTGCTGGGTCTGTCCGGACTTCGTCACCGACCCCGACGAGTCTTGCGACGACGGCAACACCGCCAATGGCGACGGCTGCGACGAGTTCTGCCAGTCCGAGTGGGATGGCGGCATTCTGACCACCTGCGGCGCGACCGGGCGTCTCGGGCCCGACCAGGCCGCCTGCGACACGGAATACGCCGGCACGCCTATGGACGGCTTGGTCACCCTGAACGCGGGCATCCAAGAGTTCAAGGTGCCGCACACCGGTGACTTCCGCATCGCAGCCTACGGCGCCAAGGGCGGCTCCATCGGTTCATCACAAGGCGGACTCGGCACCGAGATGATCGGCGAGTTCATCCTGCAGAAGGACGACGTGCTGCGCATCATCGTGGGACATCGCGGGCGGTTCAGCGTCACCAGCGAGGCTGGCGGCGGCGGAGGCAGCTTTGTCGTCCGAAGCGGCGTTCCGCTCATCATCGCCGGTGGCGGCGGCTCACAAGGTGGCTGCAGCAACAACACCGGCACATATGCCGTTGGACAAGACGCCGTCATTGGAAACAACGGCGTCGACGGCAACGGCTCGAACCCTGACCTGGGCGGTGGCCTCGGGGGCACAGGTGGCTCGGGCGGCCTCGCGGTCACGGCGTCCTACCCGGGCGGTGGCGGTGGCGGATTCTCCGGCGACGGTGGGTACGGCAACCGAAGCGGCGGCTGCAGCAACGGCGCTGCCGGTCACAGCGGCTTGGACGGCAACGCCAGTCGCACAGCCGGTGGACTCTCCTTCCTCAACGGCGGCATCGGTGGGCGTGCTTGCTACCAGGCCGCGACCGGCTGGGGTGGCTTCGGCGGCGGCGGCGGCGGCGGCGGATGCGGTGGCGCCGGCGGCGGCGGTTACAGCGGCGGCGGCGGCGGCCAGACCGACCGTTCCGGTGGCGGCGGCGGTGGCTCGTACAACTCGGGCCTGAACCAGACGAACAATGCGGGCGTCGGAACCGGCGACGGCTGGGTCGAAATCACCCCGATCTAGCATGTTGCTGGAGCACCTCTGATCCGGTGATAGAGCCGGCTCACTGTGCTCTTCAACTCCTGGATTTACGGTGTCTTTCTGGTCGCCCTGCTGGCGATCTATGGACAGCTGCGAACGCGGCAGCAGAATCGCCTGTTGCTGCTCGCGTCCTATTTCTTCTACGGCTGGTGGGACTGGCGTTTTGTCGGGCTCGTGCTGCTGTCGACGGCCGTCGACTACACCGTTGCAGCACAGCTCGACCGCACCCCAGCCAACGACAAGGCAGCCCGCAACCGACTGCTCGCCGTCAGCATCGCCACCAATCTCGGCGTGCTGGGCCTGTTCAAGTACTTCAACTTCTTTGTCGAGTCCGCAACCGTTGCGCTCGGCGCCATCGGCCTCGAGGCGCACATCTGGACGCTGCGGCTCATCCTGCCCGTCGGCATCAGCTTCTACACCTTCCAGACGATGGCCTACACCATCGACGTGTACCGGCAAAAGACCAAGGCCGTGCTCGAGTTCGAGCTGTTCGCGCTGTACGTCTGTTTCTTTCCGCAGCTGGTTGCAGGACCCATCGAGCGACCGGAACACCTCATTCCTCAG
>CAYYHT010000703.1:0-4295 GCA_964471355.1 uncultured Enterobacteriaceae bacterium | reverse complement strand
GTACACACCGATGGCCAGCACGAACCACAGCATGCCGCGCTCGCCCGTACCGCCGATGGCCCAGTCGGGAAGGTACATGACCGCCGCAATGCCGGCCACGCAGCCGCCGGCGCCGATGCCGACGAAGATGGGCCATGGAGAGCTGGTGGTGGTGCGCACTGTGCTCCTCATGCTTGGCTCTGGGCGATGTGGGCTTCGTACTGGGCGGGGGTGCCCAGCACCAGGGTACGGTGCTTTGGATCGGGGCGGACCGCGATGCGAGCGCCGTCATCGAGCATGCGCTGGTAGACGTCCGAGATGTAGAACTCGCCGCCGGAGCGGGCGGTGGTGATGGCGGCAGCCCTCAAGTACACCGTCGGAGATGCAAAGCCATACAGCCCCGTCGTCGCGTGGGGAGAGATGACTACCTTCTCGGCGATGCGCGTGACGAATCCGTTGGTGACCGCCACATAGGAATAGGCCGCCGAGTCCTGGACAAAGACGTCGATAAAGCCATCTGCCTGGGCCAGCACGGCGGCGATGGCGCCAAGGTCCCGCTCGAGCACGACCGTGTCGATGTTGTGGAAGATGAGGGGCCCGTTCCAGCCTTGCTCCACGGCGAAGCGCGCGCCGATGGCGGCGGTCTCGGCCTGTCCGCTCGTGTCGCCGATGAACTGCACCACCACATTGGGTACACCGGCTGCAGCCACCGCCTGCAGAATCTGCGCTTCGTGGGGTCGGTCCCGCTCGTTGGCGATGAGCAAAAGGCGCTCTGGCGCCAGCTCGGCGACAATCCACTGCAGGATGCTGCGCTCTCCGACCGGCAACAGGAACTTCGGCGTCGTGTAGCCAGCTTCCCGGAATCGCCGGTATAGGCCGGCCATGCACAGCACAACAGATGGAGTCACAGGGCCTCTTGCATCGAGTTGTCCCCATCCTACCACCGCCCGCAAATATGTCGGGACCGCGCTGCTGGCCCATGCGATGCTCTTGTCAGCGCTTGAAAGCAACGGCTGTACAAGAGCCGTATAGGAAGCAGGGGGAGGACAGATGGCAGACATCGTCACGAATGAAATCGGCGGAGTATTTGTGGTCGCCCCGACATCCTCGGGGGCGCTCGCAAAGCTAGCCAACAAGCGGTTCGCCGCACTCAACCCAGCAGACGAGCCCAGCCTTCGTCTGACTCGCTGGATCTTCGCCGACTTTGCGCGCGCGACCCTGCGGGACGATTGGGGCAACACCTACGACCATGCGGTGCACACTCTGCTGGCTGGAAAGCTGGCCGATGGTGCGGCATTCATCGAGTCGCTCGAGGCTGCCGGCTTCAGCGTCATCAAAGAGAGCGACATGTTCGTTCCTCTGCAGCGCCTGTCGATCGACGACGCGACGGACTCCGACGAGCTTCGCACGCGGCATCCACGTGCCTGGGCGATTGCTCGCCGCAGTCGTCCGCAGGTCACCGACCTCGTGGCGCGCATTCGCGACGTGGCCTTGCTCGGCACCTGACCTCGGTCTCAGCCGGTGCGCCACCGCACCAAGCGAGTAGATGCCAGGAATGCGGGCACCCGTCCGCCTTCGCCGGTGATGCCGTCGGCCACTGCGCGCGCTGCTGCAAACGCGAAGCTCGCCGGGTTGGGGCCGAATCCCACCGCTGCGATGGTGCGTGAGTCGCCGGGCATCGGCCCGATGATCGGCAGCGAGTCCCGGGTCTGGGCAAAGGTCCATGCCCAACGCTTGACCACAGCCGGCTCAGTGATGCCGAGCTGGCGCATGGCGAAGTCTTCGAGCTTGCGCTGGATTCGGGGCTCGATCACCGACGCGTCGCTCTCGCCCAGCTCCAGGTGAGGGGTCGCCCACCGCGAGCCACTGACGACCACACCGCCGCCTGGGTGGTCTCGCCACGTGGTCCAGCCGTGTCCTGACCGCCGGTTGCCCGGCAGAATGTGGGATGCCGGGCCCGTCAGCAGCGCCGCGTCGCGCACCGATGTGAAGGCCGTCGCCAGGCCGGACTCGATGCCGCCGGAGTCACACCCTGCCGCCACCACGACCAGCTCGGCTTCGACATCTGCCCGGGCAGCCCTTGTGCCCAGCGCGAAACGAGCGCCGGCGTCGCGCGCCAGCGTGAGCAGCGTCGCACTGGCAGAAGGCACCAGGCGACCGTCGTCGGGCAACCACAGGGCCTGCCCCAAGGAAGGGGCACCGGTCCGCTTCGCGACCGCGTCGGCGTCGAGAAACTCGGCCCGGATACCCATGCCGGGCAGCAGCTGCAGTGCTCGCTCGATGTCGGCGTGTTCGCCCACGCTCGCGCTGACCCAGAGTGCTCCGCTGCGCTCGAACAGACCGTCCTCTTCGAGCAGACGCTTGTTGTTGTCGGTGAAGGCAAAGAGCTCTGCTGCTTGGTCGGCCCCCAGCGCGGCGATGGTGCGCGCGGGCTGCTCAACCACCCCAAGCTCGACGTGGCCCAGCCCCTGATCGGGCGCGGCGGCAGAGGACTCGATGACCAGCACGTCGACCCCGGCACGCGCCAGGTACAGCGCTGTGGCTGTGCCGGCGAGCCCGGCCCCGAACACCACGACGTCAGCCCGAAGATCCACCATGAGCTGAGCATAGCCACATGGGCTAGCCGTCGAGCATGTTCCGCACAGGCATCATCGAGGGTTTCTACGGCGAGCCCTTCACTTGGGAGCAGCGAGCCGCTCTCCTCCCGTTCTTGGCTCAGCACGGCTTCACCTTCTATCTGTACGCCCCCAAGGCCGAGGCCCATCTGCGACGGCTGTGGCGCGAGCCCTTTCCCGAGCCGGCTGCAGCTGAGCTCGACCGATTCGCCGCTGCTGCCCGAAGCCATGGCATCGCTTTTGGCGTCGGCCTAAGTCCACTCGACCTGCACGCGTCGTGGGATGACGCCGGTCGAGACCAGCTGCTGCGCCGGGTCGAGGAGCTCGGCCGCTTTGACTGGCTCGCCCTGCTCTTCGACGACATGGTGGGTGACATTCCCGGGCTCGCGAATACGCAGGGGGCCATTCTGCGCGAGGTGCGCGCGGCGACCTCGACCAAGCTGCTGATGTGTCCCAGCTACTACACCAGTGCTGGTGTGCTCGACCGCATCTTTGGGCAGCGTCCCGAGCGCTACCTCGAGGACCTCGGTGCCGCCCTCGACCCCGACGTGGATGTGTTTTGGACCGGCCCCAAGGTCTGCTCCACCGAGTACCCAGACGAGCACCTTCAGATGGTGGCCACCCAGCTGGGCCGCAAGCCCTTTTTATGGGACAACTACCCGGTGAATGACGGCCCCAAGATGTGCAAGAAGCTGCATCTGCGGCCCTTTACTGGCCGGGGCCCCGCCGTTCGTGAGCACACCGCAGGCTTGGCGGTGAACCCCATGAACGAGGTCTGGCTCAACCGGCTGGTGCTCGCGACCCTGAACCGATGCCTCGATGGGCGGCCATCCGATGCGCTCGACGAGCTGCTGCCGGCTGACTTGGCCGCCATGCTTCGATCAGACATCGAGCAGTTTCAGGACAGCGGTCTCGATGAGCTGGATGTGCAGCCAATTCTGCAGCGCTACGCGGGCTTTGAACACCCCGCGGCAAGCGAGATTCGCGGGTGGCTGCGAGGGGAGTACACGGTCGGCCCAGAGTGCCTGACCGATGTCTAGTTAGCGCATGCCCTTGAGGTACTGCTCGTTCTGCTTGAAGCGGCGTTCGTCAGAGCGCTCGCGGGCGCGCTCGCTCTGGTCGTTGTCGTCGTCGTGGCGTCGGATGTAGTCCACGTCAAAGAAGGAGACGACGGCGGTATCGATGTCCTGGTCCGTGCTGGCCAGGTCGATGACGGAGCTCTCGACAGGCTGGCCATTGACCAGCGCCGTGGACGGCACTCGCACGATCTCGGTGTCTTCGTTGAGCTCATCCATGGGTCGGTCCTCCACGGAAAGCTTCGCGTACAGACCTTGTAATGTCAATAGACCGTGTAATTTGATACATGAGGTCTGAGGCAATGGCCGGCGGTCAGTCCATCCAGCGGACGCGCCACTTTCCGTCCTCGAGGTGCGCGGACAGCGCCGTCGTGCCCGAGACAATCTTGGCCTCGCCATCTGAGATGTCGGTGATGACCGCTGCGTCCAACAACGCCGTCGCGTCACTCGTCGCCCATCGCATCCGGCGCGGGTCGGGCACGGGATTTCCGGACTCGGACTGTGCGAGCTGTTGGTAGCGGGCGACCGGTGCGCAAGTCTTGAGCACTTCGGTCTGGAACGCACGTCCGCGCGGCTCGAGCGTCTTGCGCTTTGCGTCGTCCAGGTCCGATCCGGGGTCGCCGAG
>CAYYHT010000702.1:0-4315 GCA_964471355.1 uncultured Enterobacteriaceae bacterium | reverse complement strand
TGCGTGAAAGTTGGCCTGCAATGACGGTTTGTCAATCGACGAGAGCGGTGTCCCGTGTCGTCCGGGATCCGGGCAGCGGTGCCGAAGTATGGAGTAGCAGGGCGCTGAAAACCGAGCGGAGCGAGTTTTTCAACGGCCTGTTAGGCGACCCGCATGACTCCCTTTGCCATTCGCAGCAAGCTCCGACGTGGAACCTTGGCGGTCGTGCGCCTGCTCAAGGACCTGCTCGCCGAGCCTCCGACCGCGGCGCAGACTGCTAAGGACCGCTTGAAGAAGGACCAGGAGCGCGCCTGATGCTGCACTTGGCCGCCCTGACCGACGCCGAGTGGCTGCCCCGCGCGCTGGCCAACCTAGACGCTGTGCTGCTCGACCACGCCCACTGCGAGAAGAAGGCGGCCAGCACGGTGCTGAACATTCTGTTCCGCTACCAGGACCAGGTCTGGCTGATGCAGCCTTTGTCCGAGCATGCCCGCGAAGAGCTCGAGCACTTCGAGCTGATGCTGGGGGTGCTGAGCAAGCGAGGCGTGGACTTTGGGCCGATGGTGCCGAGTCCCTACGCCAAGCGACTGCGGGCCTTCTGCCGCAACCACGAGCCCGAGCGCTTGGTCGATACCCTGCTGTGCTGCTCGCTCATCGAAGCGCGCAGCTGCGAGCGCATGCAGCTGCTGGCCGACAACCTGCCCGACGCCGAGCTGCGCGAGCTGTACAACAGCCTGCTGGCCAGCGAGGCGCGGCACCATGCGACCTTTGTCGAGCTGGCTTGCCGAGTGCGTCCGCAGGCCGAGGTGATGGCGCGGCTGACCGAGCTCGCCGAGCACGAAGCGGCGGTGATTGGCGATCCCCAGGGCGAGACCCGCCTGCACAACTGAGCTCAAGGAGGGGCGAGCTTCGTCTCGCCCATGCAAGGGCCGGGCTCAGTACCGCGGCGCGCCGCCCTCGTGGCGGATTCATATTCGATGTTGGATCGTCGTAACTCCTCGGTTCTGTATCGGTCTCGCTCACTATCTGAACGTCCAAGATCGCGTGTCGAGGCATATCGCAGGAGGGGGGGGGCTTATCGCGAGGTGGGTCGAGCCTGGATCGGCACGCCGATCGCCGTCAAACTGGTCTTCCAGTTGGAGAGCCCATGTTTCGCCACATCGAGCTGCAGCGCCCACGCGAGATGCTGCTGACTGCTTCCGAGAGCCCGCCCCGGCAGCCCTTGGATGAAGCCGTCGACCTGAGTGAGTTCGCTGAAGTGACGGCGGCGGTCCGCATCTTTCAGGCTGTCGCCGGGGCACCGGCTCCAAAGGTCTATCTGGCGACGGCGATGCAGCTGTACGACGACACCTTCGACACAGGCAGCGCGAACGCCGTGGAGTTGACTGCTGTTGGCAAGGAGGCGGTCACATTGACCAAGCTGGCCCGCTACGTCCGATGGCAAGTTGCCAAAGGCGGAGCCAGCAGCGGCACGGTGCAGTTCTCGATTGATTTGATTGCCAAGCGGCATGCCAAAGACGCTCGCGAATATCGATTGCAGGACGCAAAGTCCGTTGCAGCGACCGAGGTCCAGATCATCGAAGAGGCTGTCGACCTAGGTGAGGCCAACGGCAGCGTCGTGGTCGCACTGCGCCTGTTGAGCGAGGCGACCACCGGTACGCTCATTCTCGAACACGCCGCCGTCTTGGAGGAGGACGCGTTCATGGACAGCGGTGTCAGCTTCGACATCGGCGCTGGTGAAGCTGGCTTCACGACGACGCAGACCGACGACTTGCTGCGCTTTGTGCGCTGGTCCGTGACCGCACTGTCCGGCACCGCCGAGTTCCAGCTTGACCTCTTGGCTCGCCAGATTGGCCCCAACCGCGACTGAACCCAGGGAGTGGCGATGGCCGCTGTGATCCGCCTGCAAGACCTCACAACCAACACCGTCACAAGCGCAGCGACCGTTGTTCAGCGACTTGCCGAGTCGGCTGACGTCGGCAACTACTCCCGTGTCGCCATGCAAGTGCGGGTTGCGGTGGCAGCCAGTAGTGACCTTGATCTCTACCTCGAACACGCGGCCGTGCTCGACGAAGACGCCTTCATTCGAGTGGACGCGTCACTGATCGACCTCACGACGTCGGGAAACCAGTACGTCGCTCTGGGCGACCTCCTTCGATTCTGCCGCTGGCGCCTCGAGAGTGCAGCGACGGACGACGCCACATTCACCATCGACCTCGTCTGCCGCGAGTACTGAGCCCACTATGCCCACTGTCATCGAGTTGACCGACGTCACCGCCCAAGGGACCAACGCCACCCAGCGCATTGAAGAGTCCATCGACATCCTGCGCTATCCCCACATCACGGTCATTGTTCGCAAAGCGGTGGCTGGTGGCAGTGGCCTTGTGTTGAAGCTGCAACACGCGGCAGTGCTGGACGAAGACGCCTTTATGGACGTCAGCAGCCCCTCCTTCGACCTCGCGACCACGACCGACGAGGTCCAGCAGTTTGCAGACCTGTTGCGGTACCTGCGCTGGACCACCAGCGGCGGCAGCGGCACGGCGACCTTCTCTGTCGACATCGTTGCAAGGGAGCTGTAAGTCATGGCCCAAAAGAGACTTCAGGACCTGACCAGTCAGGGAACCGACGCCACCCAAAAGATCGACTACGCGGCCGATGTGCTGGCCTTTCAGAGCGTGGTTGCCCAGGTGAGGGTGCCTGTTGCAGGCGCATCGGGGCTCACGCTCAAGCTGCAGCACGCAGCCATTTTGGATGACGATGCGTTCGTCACCATCAGCTCTCCCACCTTCGACCTGAACGGCGCCCCGAACCAGTCGGGCACCTTCAACAATCTGCTCAGGTACGTCCGCTGGACGACCACTGGGGGGTCTGGCACCGCCACCTTCCAGGTTGACCTCGTCTGCAAGGAGTATTGAGATGGCCACGCGACTGCAGCCCATGGTGCGGCTGACCGCCGACCAAACGCAGGAAATCGACCATGCGGTCGACATCTCAAGCGCCAGTCGGGTGAGCGTTCAGGTGCGAAAGCTGACCGCTGGTGCCGCGGGTGGTTGGCTCTACCTTCAGCACGCCGCTTCGCTCACCGAAGACGCCTTTGAAGATGTGTCGCCGGCCTTTGACCTGTCCGTCACCGGCAACGAGACCAAGGTCTTTGTCGACCTGTTGCAGTTTGTGCGTTGGCGGGCCGATCTCGCCGACGCGACCGTCGCCACCTTCCTCATCGACCTTGTCGAGCACCGCTAGGAGACCGCATGGGCAACCTCGCAAAGAACGCCGTCGTTCGCGCCAACACCACGCTCACCCGGTCCAGCACTGGTTGGACGACCGCCAAGAAGCTGCCACAGCTGGGCACACAGGGGTTGATCTTGTCCGTGAGTCTGCGCATGAGTGCAAGCGGAGCCGGTACCGCAGCGACTCTGTATGTCGGCGACGATGACTTCACCGATGCTCCGGACGACCTCGATGTCGCCTATGAGTCCGCTTCGATCTCACTAAGCGGCTCGGCTACAGCAGCCGAGCTACGCGACGCGCTCTCGGTGCCGGCGCCCTACAGTGTCGGCGCGCCCGGCGACCTGCAAGTCAACGCCAACATCACGGCCGGCGGTGCGGGAGCGTCGACGCTCAACGTCACCATCCTGGCCGAGGTTTTCGCGTGATGATTGGGCTGGTCGGCCTGCCCGCGAACCCGGGCGTGCGTGGTTTTCCTAGGCTGCCGCTGCAGTGGCAGGTAGCCTATGAGGTCGACTTTCGCGCGCTGGCGACACAGACCCTCTCGGGCACCGCCGCCACCATTGATGGCCAGAGCTGGACCATCGCCAACGCCTCGAACGCGGACACCTTCGAGGTGACCAACGGCACCGGTCTGCGCATCGCGCCGCAAGACAATACTCAGTACACGGCCTCGACGCGCAGTGCACCTTGGCTGCAGGTCGAGCTCAACGAACTGTTCAGCGACTACGCGCGAACCGACCGCGTCGTCGTGCAGATTCAAGTAGGCGACGCAGGACTCTCGGCCGACTACCAGAGCTATGGCGTGCAAGTCGGCAGCGGCAGCGATGCGAACGACCGCGAGGTCGGTTGGATTGAGACCCTGTGGTCGACGTCGCTCAAGGTCCGTTCAGCGCGACTGACCGCAACCGAGACCAACCTTGACACCTCAGTGGGCTCCGAGCCGACCCTGCTGCAGGCGGCGTTCCGCGCGCCGTGCGTCGAGACCCGCTATTCCACCAGCGAGGGCTGGCCACGGCCCGACGATGCAACCATCGCCTCGTACGATTTCGTGTTGGCGAACACCACGCCGACGACCAGCGACGGCAACTTCGCGGCGTCCACCAAC
>CAYYHT010000701.1:0-4324 GCA_964471355.1 uncultured Enterobacteriaceae bacterium | reverse complement strand
CCCGAGCTACCGGTCGCCGACTCATGGACCGTGTTGGTCACCCGCGTTCCCCAGTTCACCACGGTCGAGCTAGCGGCTGGAGCCACGCTCACCGGCACACCGTGGGATGGCGAATGTGGCGGCACGTTGGCCTTCCAGACGACTGAAGGGCTGACCTTGGGCGACGGAGCCACCATCGATATGAGCGGCAAGGGCTTTCGCGGCGGGCCAGAAGCGACCGCTCCAGGCATTCGCGGCTTCGCTGGCGAGGGCTATGGCCGACACAAGCTCTATTACTTCAATGCGACGCACAACACCACGCACAGCGCAGGCGGTGGTGGCCGGGGATTCAACCTCACGCCCGTCTCCGATCTCGGAGGCTGCGGCGGCGGCGGCGGCAACTACTCCCAAGGGGTCGATGGTGACGACGGGGTCATCCAAGGCCCGGGCGGGCTCGGGGGCCTCACCTGCCCCGTGCTGAGCCAAGACACGCTGTGCTTCGGCGGCGGCGGCGGCTCGGGAAGCAACTTCCAAGAGGCGTTCACCGGTACCCATCTGGGCAACGGCGGCCCCGGTGGCAACGGCGGCGGCACCATTCTGGTCACCAGCACCTCGATCAGCATGGGCACGAGCGCGAAGTTCATCTCGGATGGACTCGACGGCCAGCCCAGTCAGATCGGCGGCAGCGACGGCCGAGGCGGCAGCGGAGGCGGAGGCGCCGGCGGCACGATCTGGCTCAAGACCGACGTCCTGACCACTAGCGGCGCTGGCATGCAGCGAATCCCGGGAACCAGCGCGCCCAATGCCGACTTCAGCTTCGGTGGCGACGGCGGCGTGGGTCTG
Organism: uncultured Enterobacteriaceae bacterium; assembly: GCA_964471355.1. Lineage (GTDB taxonomy): Bacteria > Myxococcota_A > UBA796 > UBA796 > CAYYHT01. The sequence goes on along the minus strand of CAYYHT010000701.1, from coordinate 3,502 downwards.
GGTCGAGCCGACTTCGAGAGCATCAATGGCAACGACCGAGGCACAACCGCGGCGACGAGCGATGCCACTGCGTTCGGGGCGGCCATCGTCGAGGCGCCGTAGCAGGCCGTTGGCCTATTCGTCGCGTACGGGCTCGATAGTGACGCCGTCTTCGGTGGGATTCACCAGCACGGTGATGCCGTCGCCGGTGCCAAGGCCGTACTCCTTGGGCCAACCGCTGACGAGCTGACCCCAATGGGACTCGTCTCCGGCCACGTTGTTCATGACGACGCCCTCATCGAGGTCGGCTTCGAACCACAGCACCGCGCCGCCGACCGGGCCCGCTTCGCGCACGATGAAGCGCAGCTCAACCGGATCTTCTGGGGTCTCGCTATGCCCGACGCTCAAGTCCCAGATCAGCGCCGGTGCACTGGCGAGCTCCCGAACATGGTGGACGTAGGTGTAGGCGCCGGGGTGGGCCAGCTGGTGGTCGAGGTGGTCGAGCTTGAGGTCGAAGCGCTGCGAGAAGCGGCGAATCTGTTGCCGAGCGTGCCGAACCTCGCGCGCGCTGTCCCCTTCCCGGATGAGTGCTGCGTAGACGCGAAGCCGCGTTGGCGATGAGAAACCGCCCTCAGCCAGCCACGGACGGACGCCGGCCATCGCCTCGAGCACCCCCTCGGCGAAGGGGTCGGCGTTGAGCAGCTCCGAGAAGGCGAAGTCCACTTCCTGGACCGGCACCTCTTGAACCATTCCCTCGATGACCTCGACGATGTGCCCCAGACCATTCTCTTCGACCATCTGCCGGGCCGCTTGCACCTGGGATGTGGGCTCGACCGCGTACACCTTTTTGGCGCCCATCTTGGCTGCGATGCACGACAGCAACCCCGTGCCGCAGCCCACCTCGACAACGCGGGCGCCAGGACACCGACGCGCCATCACCTGCAGCATGGCTTCGTTGCGCGTCTCGTCGGACAGCAGCCGCACGTGCTCCCACGCATGACCGAAGTTCATGATGTCGATGCTCATGCTTCACCCCGCTTTGGGTCTGTTTCCTGGCTGAACATGTCCAGGTCGCGGTACTGCATGTCCGGGGCGCGAATGCCCGCCGCACGCATGGCCCGCTTCACCCGCTCGGTCACGTCGCTGGCGAACGCCTTTTCGTAGCGGACGTCGAACACATAGGCCTTGAGCTTGATGACCGTCACAAAGCGCTCGCCCAGGAACTCGTCGCTGACCAGCGTCTGAACCGGCATGTCGAGGTAGACGTAGCGACTGGTCGATGCGGCCTCGGAGACGATCTGGCGTGCGCGGTAGAAGTCTTCTGCGGCGCCGATGTAGAACGGCATCACCACCATCGCGTGCAGCTCGCCGGCGTTGGCGCTCGCAACAGGGTCGTTGAGGAAGCGGCTGTTCGGGATGGTGACCAGGTTGTCGTCGAGCGTGGCAAGGCGGACCGAGCGCAGGCCGATCTCGGTCACCTCGCCGTAGTAGCCACCGAACGCGATGCGGTCGCCAACCTGAAAGGGCTCGTCAATGAGCAGGATGATGCCCGTGATCAGCGACGCCAGCAGGTCCTTGAGGGCGAAGCCGACCGCAAAGCCGATCGAGCCGATGAGCGCGGCGGATTCAGCACCGGAGCCCGGGCGGATGAGCAACAGGCCGAGTACCGCCGCAAGGGACCCGTACAGGAAGAACCGGCTGATGGCTTTCGCCTTCTTGAGTCCAAGGCGGCGCTCGGTGAAGCGCTCACCCAGGTCGTCCATGAACCGACCGGAGAGCTGAACCGTGAGCCAGCCTGCCAACAAGATGACGGGAGCCAGCCACAGCCGATCGACCTGAACAAAGCGCAGGATGTCTGAGAAGTTGTCCATCAGACCGCCCACTGCAGGAAGTGGCGGCGACGGAGGGTACGCGTGACCGCCGGCAGGTGCTGTTCAACGATGCGCAGGCGCTCGCCCTTGCGTCCCAGCAGGCCGCGGCCCTGCAGGAGCTTGACCGTCGAGCGCACCTTGCCCGGACTCATGTTGGTGACGCGGACCAGCTCTTCCTCATCGAGTACATCGAGCGTGCGCAGAGCGACCAAAGTGAACAGGTCGGGCTCGTTGAGCGCCTCGACTGTGCCGGTCTCGAGGAAGTCGGCCATGTGCACATTGAGCTTGCCGTCCTCGCGCGGGGATAGGCAGTGGGCGAACATTCGCAGCGCGACCGCCGGATTGCCCCCCGATCCCTCGGACAGCAGGCGGAAGTATTGGACCGTGGTGCGCTCTAGTTCCAGCTCCGGGTCGCCGCCCAGCGCATTGGGACGCACCAAACGCGAGAAATCCGCCTCGACTCCCGCGGCCACCAGCCTTGCTGTGCACAGCTCGCGCAGCGGCTTTTCGGACATCGGTTCAAGCTCGATCACACTGCGGAACACACCGACGTCGACAAGTCCGCCCAGCCGCTCGAGATAGCGCCACGCCGGACGGTGCATCGCCACCAGCCAAAAACGCCCCTCGCTCGACGCGTTCAGCAGGTAGAGCAAGCGACGCATCGCTCCGAATCCATCCACCGATCTCAGGAAGCATAGCTGCGCATCTTCGAGCACATAGATGCCTTCAGGAAGGGCTCGCAGGCCCTCGACCATCTCGCTGGTGCGCTCGGAGAACGGCACGCCCAGGTTGTCGGCGAACCACTGGTGCAGGCCATCGTCTGTGGTCAGCCGTTGGGCAAACTTCAGGCGATGAACCGCGCGCCCATCAGCCTCGAGCTCTTCAAGACGCGTATTGAGCCACGTTCGCTTGCCGTCTCCGCGGTCGCCAATGAGCACCGCCATGCCGCGGCGATGTTCGCCATCCCACGCCTCGAGTGCTGTGTCGAATGCCGCATCTGCGTCGCGCCGTCGCACCAGGGCACCTTCAGGGGGCACTTCAGCAGCGATCAAGTCACTCAGCTGCCGACCAATTGGCTGGTTGTCCCCCTCTTCCTCGACTTGAGCAAAACGGTAGCGGCTGACGATGTTGAACAGCAGGCCGATGCTCTGGCGTTCCTCGGCCTGGGACTGAAGCAGGTTGTAGAGTCCGCGAAGACCCAGGAATACGGTGCCGCCCAGCGCCCATACCGACTGCAGCAGCGGCCGCGGCGGACCAGCACCCAGCACCTGAACGATGCGGTTCTCTTGGTGCAGTCGCGCAACTGAGCGCCGCAAGATTGGCTCCCAGATGTGCAGCACATAGATCAGCAGCCCAAGCCCAGCGAACCGGTAGCCCACCATGGCCAAGTCGTGAATGGCGTCGGCACCGAGCGCACCGAGGGTCACGTAGTGCACGGCGCGGCGGGACAGGAACCACCCAAATCCAAGCTGAAGCGCGGCCTGAGACGCGGTGTAGCCGTCCTCGGACAGGATGCGAACCGCTGCCCTGGCCCGGCTGTGCGGCACGACCGCCAGCTTGAATACCGCAATGGACAGCTGGTAGGTCGCCAGGTGCAGGTACAGGTACAGCAGCAGCCCAAGCTCGGGCAGGCCAAGCCACAGCTCGGCCAT
>CAYYHT010000700.1:0-4329 GCA_964471355.1 uncultured Enterobacteriaceae bacterium | reverse complement strand
CCAAGCCACCAGACTCGATCGGCGTCGCCAAAGCCACCTACGCCGAGGTCCGCTTCGAGCTGTCCGAGGCCGGCTCGGTCGCCTGCTCAGACGCCGAGGTCGAGGGCGAGCCGTCCAAGAGCCACGCCGCCTTTGTGAACGAAGAGACCCTGCCAGCTAGCTGCACCGTGACCGTGGGCGAGTCCACGTGGACCGGCGACGTCACCGGCGCGGGCTCCTTTACCTGTGAAGACGCCGGCGAGGGGCTGATCTGCTCCGCCTCCGACGACGGCGGCAGCGACGCGGCACCCGCAGACGGCGCGCCGGCAGACACCGCACCGGCGGACCCTGACGGCACTCCAGCCGCTAGCGCAGATACCGCTGACACCGCCGAGGCCGCCACCGACGAAGCCGCAGCAGAGGTCGCCGCGGCCGCCAAGCCGAATGTGCACATGCCCGCCGCCACCGTCCACTGCGACCAACGTGAGGCACTCGGGACATGCACCCAGACCCCAGACACCGCGCCAACATGGGACGCGCTGGGCAAAGATGGACTTGCCGAGCAGTGCAAGGTGGACGGCACACCCGGCGACGCCAGCTGCCCTGACGACGGGGCCATGGGATTCTGCAAGACCAAGGGCGGACAGGTCGTCGGCTACTACGCCTCTGGGGCGACGCCATACGACTCCGCAACCGGCAAGACGCACTGCGTCGACCTGCTCGCCGGCGAGTGGGTCGGACCCTAGTCCTGAAGGCAGTGGACTGAATGTGACAGCGGCTCCGCACAGATTGGTGCGGCGGCCACAGGGCTGGCTCCTTCGGCCAGTGCTCGGCTCCACTGCGCTGCGCCTCCGCTCTGTCCTGCATGCGCCAGCGCCGCCGAGGGAACCGACGCTGAACGCAAAGGTCAGCCTATTCATGTCCTCTCTCTTGTCCCGTCAGACCACCGCCATTGCGCCTAGGCGCTTGGCTGCACCCATCACCGCATGGCTCGCCGGCACCTTCATGGTGTGCTGGTGGGCGGCACCTTTCACCGCACAGTTCATTGGCTTGCAGCCGGGCTGGGGATGGATGCCTCCGGTGGGCAACTTCGTGGCCTGGGGGATCATGATCGCCGCCACCATCGCCGCGATCGGAATGGGATTTGGCCGGCTGGCCCCGGTTCGAGCCGAGCGCGATCCGCTGATCTCCGCGACCCTGGGGGGCATGATGGGCATGCTGCTCGTTCAAGAGCTCGGCTTTCTATCGGTGGCATCGATGGCGCCAATCTACTTCGCCGCCTGGGCCACTTGGATCACCGTGAACAGCGCCATGGTCGGCATGATGCTCAGCAGCTTCACCGAGACCAAGCGAGGGGCATTCGTCGCCGGATTCACCTGGCACGCGGCAATGGGCGGCGTCATCTACCTGCTGCGTTTCTACCTAGGCATCTTCGGCTGAAGGGCAGCTAGGGCGCTGGCTGGACCTCGAATCCATCGAGCTTCAGCCCGCCAATCTGCTGCTGGTCGTTGAGCAAGACCTGCGGCATCTGCCGAGACGGCTTGCTGGGCAGGTCAAACAGCCGCACAGAATGGCCCTGGGCCGCGGCGACCCGTCCTGAATTCACCGCGAGGGCCTGAACCGGACCCGTCGTGCGCAGCTCGGCAAGGGGCACGCCTGTGTCTGCGCTCCACATCCAGATGGTGCGGTCCTCGGCACCCACGAGCAGCATGTCGTCGGTCCAGACCGCGCTGGTGGCCCACCCCTTGGGACCGTCAAACTGCTGCACCGGCTGTCCTGTGGCCGGGTCCCACAAGCTGACTCGGTAGTTGGTGGCCAGCAGCATGCCCGCTGGCGAGACCGTGAGCGACGAGACCTCGCCCCCGCGGATCGCAAAGGAGCGGGACAGCTGTCCGGCCGCGGCGTCGAACACCTCGATCAGTCCATCCTCTCCACCGACCGCAATGCGCGTGTCATCGAGCCAGACCACAGAGGTGGGATGCCCAGCGCTCTCGAGCACCCCTGCGGCCTCCCATGAGCCCAGGTCAAACACCCTTGCAACGTTGTCCCCGCCAACCGAGCAGCCGCGCTTGCCGTCGGGGCTGACCGCAACGTCCCACGCTGGACCCTGATGGCTCGCTGCTGTGCCCGTGGGAATGCCACTGGCGTCCAGAGCCACCACGGCGCCATCCGCCCGGGCCACGAGCAGGCCCCGCTCGTACGGCACCACCGAAGAGATCGGCGCGCCAAGGTCCCACGTGCGCTCTTCGGTGCCGTCGGCCTTCCACCACCGCAGCGTGCCGTCGTCACTGCCGGTGAGCCAGCGGCCATCGCCCAGCGACAGCGTCTGCCAGACCTCGTCGGTGTGGCCGCGCAGCATGGGTACACGATCTGGATTGAAGGCCCACTTTCGCGCCTCATCAAAGCCAGCAGTGATCAGCGAGTCGCGGGTCAGAGCCAGCTGCCCCACCCCTCGTGACTGCGCCAAGAAGCGGCTCTGAACGAGTCCCTGCCACGTGTCGAACAGCTCGACAAATCCGTTCGGCCCGGCCGCGGCGATGAAGCGCCCGTCCGGCGAGAAGGCCAAGGTCTGGACCGGACTGCGCAGGTCCCACAGCCGGCGCTGCTCGAGGGTGTGCAGGTCGGTCTGCCACACCTGACCGGTCGCGTCCCCCCGCACCACGGACTTCCCTGTGCGCGAAAACGCGATGGCAGAGGTCGCCGAGCCATCAGAGCGAATCGAGGTCTCGAATCCTCCCGGTCGAATCGGCCAAAGGCGCAGGGCCTCGTCCTCGCTCGCCGAAGCCACCGTCGCACCATCGGCAGACACAGCCAGGGCGGTGATCTCGGTGATGTGGCCCACAAGCGTGTCCATGCGCTTGCCTTCGGACAGATCCCAGACGTCGATCAGCTGCGGCAATCCAGCCACCACCAGCGTCTTGCCGTCTGCAGAGAGCTCGACCTCGGCGACCTCTTCGACTTCGCCCACTAGCTCTTCGATGAGCTTGCGGGACTTGAGTGTGTACAGGCGCACGGTGTCGTCCGGACCGCCAGCGGCTGCGAGTCCGGCATCGGCGGACATGACCACGGCTTCAGGTGGCGGTCCGGCGAACAGACTCAGCTCGTTGGCGTTCGATAGGTCCCACAGGCTCATTCCGCCGTCGTGACCGAACACCGCCAGGGCTCCCTCGGCGTCCACCGCCACCCGCCCCAGCTCTGGGCCACGGTGAGCGCCCAGCACGCCGATGTAGCGCACCACCGCCTCTTGATGGGCCGCCATCAAAGCCGATCGCATCGGCTGCAGTGCGGCTTGACGAGCCTGCGGACGCATGCGTCGCGGGGCCACCCACGGGGAGTTCGCATTGGCTGGATCGTGCAGCAGGGCCGCCGCAGCAAACACGCCCGCACCGAGCTGGTCACGCTCGGACAGCATGCGGTCGGCCTTTTCGAGGTAGCCCCGGGCCAGGAATCGGTGGGCTTCTCGCTCCTCACGCTGGGCCGCTGCCCGCTCCGCATCGGCCCTCAGGTATTCGCGGTGGGTCATCTCAGCGCCCGTGACCACCGCAGCCAGCAGTGCCGTCAACACCGCTGTCATGGCCTTGTTCCGACCCACGAGCCGCCGCAACAGCTCGAATGACGTGTATTCGTAGGCGCTGACCCGCCCTCCCGTCAGCCAGCTCGACACCTCACTCGCCAGCTCGACAGCGCTCTGGTAGCGGTCTTCTGGCTTGCGAGACATCGCACGTTCGACGACAGCCACCAGCTCTACAGGCGCATTGGGGCACCGCTTTGCGACCGGCACGGGCTCTGTGTGGATGACCTTTTGAACGACATCGAGCGCCGAAGGACCCGAGAATGGGGCCTCGCCGGTGAGCACTTGGTACAGCACGGCGCCCAGGCTCCACACGTCGCTGCGCTCATCGATCTGCGCAATCTTGCCCTGGGCCTGTTCTGGCGGCATGTATGCCGGGGTGCCCATCGCTTGACCGACGACGGTCTGACTGCTGCCCGCATCGGCCATGAGCTTGATGTCCCGGCTCAGGTCATCGTGGCCGATGTCGGCCTTTCCGCGGACCTTGGCCAGGCCCCAGTCCAGCACCACAGTCTCTCCGAACTCGCCCACCATCACGTTTGCCGGCTTGATGTCCCGGTGAATGACCCCGCGGCTATGGGCATAGGCCATGGCCTGGCACAGATCGACAAAGTGCGAGAGCAGCGCCAGCCTGCCCTGCAGGTCCTCGGCATCGGACAGCGCCTGGTCGAGATCCCGTCCGCGGACCAGCTTCATCGTGTAATAGAACGTGCCGTCATCCCGCCTGCCGACCTCGTGTACAGGGATGATGCCCGGGTGCTCCAGCTGACCGCTGACCC
>CAYYHT010000699.1:0-4341 GCA_964471355.1 uncultured Enterobacteriaceae bacterium | reverse complement strand
GGCCGCCGATCGGGCGAGCCCTACGCGCTGCCGGTACCCCTTGGATAGCGCTCCGGTCAGGCGCTGCTCCATGCCGTCGAGGCCGACACGCTCCATGACCGCGCCGATGCGCTGCAGCCGCTGGGCCGACGGGATGCCGCGGATTTCAGCGACAAATCGCAGGTATTCACCGACCGTCAGCTCGGGGTACAACGGAGGCGTCTCGGGCAAGTAGCCAACGCGAGCCTTGACTGCGAGCGGGTCCTCGAACACGTCGAAGCCAGCCACAATCGCGGTGCCTTCGTTCATCGGCAGAAAGCCCGTCAGCATGCGCATGGTGGTCGTCTTGCCAGCGCCGTTTGGGCCCAGGAAGCCCACGATGCCGTGTTCCTGCACCACAAAGTCGACATTGTCGACGGCGGTGACACGACCAAAACGCTTTGTGAGGCCCCTTGCCTCGATCATCGGGCTCCCTTCCGAACAGGCCCGGGCCGATAACCGTTAGGCTCTCGATATGCGCGCCCTCGTCTTGTTCGCGATGCTGAGTGCAGTCCAGACCGCCTGGGCTGGCGTCGTTGATCGGATCGAGGTCGTGGTCGAGGATGAGCTGGTGATGACGTCTGACTTGGCCGTGGACAGCATTCTGCAGCGATTGGACGATTCACCCAGCCCGTTCTGGCGCGACCCTCCAGCGGACCCGGCAAAGCGTCTGGCCGATGCCGCATTGATGAGGCACTTGGCTTCGGACCTCGCGATCTACCAGCCTTCTCAAGCAGAAGTTCAACGCCGCCTGGATGCATTGGTCTTGGGGCAATTCGAAAACCGACGCGCGTGGCTGCAGTTCGTGGAGCAATGGGGGCTCGACGAAGCATCGGTGCGCACCCTGCTCAAGCGGCGGCTGCTGGTCGAACGCTACCTGCGACGCAACCTCGTGGTCCCCCCGGAAGATCTCGAGTTGTGGTGGTCTGCATACGAGCGCTTGATGGCGACCGAGCGTGCGAGAGCCCGCATTCGCTTCGTCGATGCGGTGGCCGAACCGTGATTCGTCCGTGGGCCGAGGGCGATTCGCTGTCCATCGAAGACTTTCCATGGTCGGCATCCGAGTGCGCCGAGAGCCTGCGCTCGCCGCATGTGCACGCGTGGCTCTATGCCCAAGACCGACCGCTGGGCGCGGTATTGACCCAGGTGGTGGTCGATCAAGCGGACCTGCTGACCATTGGGGTTGCGCCACGTGCCCGGCGCAACGGCGTGGCCGGTGATCTGCTGCTCGAGGTCGAGCGGTTCTGGCAGGAACAGGGCGTTGTGCGGGCTCACCTTGAAGTTCGCGCCACCAACGTCGGGGCCATCGCGCTGTACGAGGGTCGAGGGTGGGTCAGGACCCGCACACGCGCCACGTACTACAAAGATGGCACCGACGCGTGGCTCATGGAGTGGAGCCAGTGATCGCCTTGTTGCTGGGACTTGCGCTGGCCTCGGACTGCATCGTTCAGGCGCCCCCCGATCAGGCCTTTGAAGTCGCAGCTGTGAGCGCGTCGGACGTGTTGCTCTTGCTGGAGTTGTGGCCTGGCGAATCCGAACACAGCTGGACCGAGGAGGTCTTGTCTGTCATCGAGCAGCGAGGCATGCACGCCACCATCATGCTGGACACAGTGCCCAAGGGCGATTGGGCCGCCATCCTCGCCCGCGCTGTTGAACGTGGGCATGTGCTGGGATTGCGGCTGGATGTTCCGGTGGTTCGTCGAGCCGCTGAAGCCGAACCACAGATGTGGAACGGTCTGAAGAAGCCGGCCAAAGAGACCGCCAAGGCGACGGGACACCGGCCTCGCGTCGTCTCCGGAGACATCCCGAACCGGCCCACCGAGGCCCTGCTTGGAGCGGCCGGGTACCGAGTTCAGCTGCCGACCTGGCCCGACCCTGGTTCCGCAGCACACCTCGCGGCGCGCTTCGAGGGACGTATGGGGGTTGATGTGGTGCTGCCGGCGGGGCCCTACCCGACCACCTGCACGCGCTCCGCCGTTGTGGGGCCGTTCACAGCAGTGACTGCGGACCGCGCCTCCACCGCTCTTCGCGCTGCTGTTGGAGCTGCCAATCCGCCGATTGTTCGAGTGGGGCTCGATGGCGACAAGGCCTCTGCCCATGACGCGGCGGTCCTCGGTCGCTGGCTCGATGCAGTGGTGGTGCCCAGCGGAGCGCAAGTCGTGCTGCCCGAAACGGCTCGGATGGCCATATTTGGCGGCGGCCGGGTGGTCGCGGACGGTGCAGCCACCGAGCTCGGCGGACGCATCCTCTCACGGTCCGATGTCGCCGCCGCAGCGCACGGACTCGACAATCATCGGGCGGTTCCCCGCAGCCTTCCCGGCGAAGTCAACCCCACCGAGTTGTTCCTGGCGAGCCTCATGGTGCTGACGGGAGAACACGATGAAGACAGCATCCGACTCGGCGCCTTGAAGGGCCCATCGAGTTTGGCAAAGAGCGCACTGAGCGGACCCATCGAGATCGAGCGCGAGGTGGTCGTGGCGATGGCCGGTCAGCTCTTGGGGGCGATGCCCGACCGCATTCCCGCCGCGCTGACCATCGGGGGTCAGCCGTTGACTGCCGCAGAGATGCTGCTGTTGTTCTCGACTGCGGTGACCTCAGACCGGCCCACAACCCGCCCCATCGCCGTGCCCGAGCCGAACGAAGAAGGCCTCGGCTGGGGCGAAGCAACAGTCCCCTAGCGGCGGCTAGGGCGCGGCGAGGCTCCCGTCCTGGGCCACTTTGACCCCTGTGGCCTTGAAGTCCTCGGTGGACAGCAGGCGAACGAGATCGATGGCCTTGTGGTCCGGGTCCTTCTCGACCTCGCCATCACCCACCTGGCGGGTCGGCAGCAACTTGCCCCCGACAAAGCGCCCATCGGCAGCCAAGGTCACTTCAAGAACGGCCCCTACAGCCAAGTTGTTGGTCAGCCCGAAGCGACCATAGGTGGCAAAGTTGCCGAGGGAGTACGCGATCAGTCGGTCGTTGTAGACCTCGATGCCGCGAAGCACATGGGGTCCGTGTCCGAGGACTAGGTCGGCGCCGGCGTCAATCACGGTGTGCGTAAACGCCCGCAAGTGGCCTCGGTTCTCGCCGTAGTAGGTCTCGCGTCCATCGGGGGTGTGAATGGCCTTGTTGCCCTCGGCGCCACCATGAAAGCTCACCACGACCACATCGTGCGTGGCCACCTGCGATCGGACAATCGCCGCGGCGGTCTCGTGATCGTTCACAAAGTGGCTGTTTCGGTTGGTGTGAAAGCCGATGAATGCCACCTTTAGGCCATTCACCTCGCGCGAAGCGATGTCGCCAGGACGGCCGGTATGGGCGATGCCAAGGTCGTCGAGCAAGCTCTCGGTCTGTTCGCGGCAGAACCCGCCAAAGTCCTCGGCGTGGTTGTTCGCGGTGCTCATCACATCGAAGCCTGCGGCCTTGTAGTAGGGAGCGTACCGGGCCGGGCTTCGAAACGCGTAGCAGCTACCCGTGGGGGCGCCGGGCTTGCACTTGGTCGTCTTGCCCCCGTCACACAGCGGGCCTTCGAGGTTGCCAAAGGTCAGATCCGCATCGGACAGCCAATCGGTGACGCCCGCAAACGCCTGAGCACCATCAGCCGGCGGCAAATAGCCGCCGGGGAAGTCCGTGCCGATCATCAGGTCACCGACGGCTCGAATGCGCACGGTCGCCCCAGCCTCGGCCTTGGAGCTAAACGTGCTGGCGGCACCATCGCGCGTGGCGGCAATCACCGCATCGAGAGCGAGGTTGTCGCGCGCGGTCGCCAGAAAACGTTCCAGATCCGCATGGTCGGGGTCGACGCGCTTGACCGCTTCCCAATCGGCGACCACCGCCGCCCAATCCCCATCGACCCAGTGGGCCCAGCCCATCTCCCACTGACAGGAGACCCAAGCCTCCGAGCCCTCGGCTTCTTCAGCCAAACAGGCCTTAAACGCGGCCACTGCTGCGGGTACGTCCTTTTCTTTGAGCTTGGAAACGCCGAGGTCATAGTTCGGCTGGGCCAGCGCAAGACTGGCGCCCCAGAGCAGCCACATCATGGGCCCCACGACAGAGTGCCGTCAGCGGCGACCTTGACGCCGCTCGTTGGGAAGTCGGCCGCCGAGAGCTCGCGAACGTGGTCCAGGCCCAGCTTGTCGCCCGTGTCTAGGCGGGGAACCGAGTGGCCGTCCAGTGCAATCGGCGTCAGCTTGGCCGAGACCAGCACACCGTTGTCGGCCAGCTCGGCCTGCAGAAGCACGGTGTGACCGGTGTAGCCCCCGCTGCGTCCGAACTGGTTGTAGCCCGTGAAGTTGCCCAAGCTGTAGGCAATGAGGCGGCCCTTGTAGACCTCCATCGCCC
>CAYYHT010000698.1:0-4351 GCA_964471355.1 uncultured Enterobacteriaceae bacterium | reverse complement strand
AAGGACGCTCTTGTGTGGACTCATGGGCTGACGGGCTTGGTGGTGGCCCTGCTCGCTGTGGGGGCGTGGCAGCTGCCCTCGTCCGCCATGCGTTGGTTCGCTCCCCTCACCGGAACCGTCTATCTGCTGCACGCAGCCGTCATCGCGGGGGTCGACCAGCTGAATGTGCCAACGGTCGGTCCGTTCATGGCCTATGCGCTGGCCGTCGTCGTCGTGATGATTCTGGAGCCCGGTCGGGCTCTCGCGATGTACGCCGTGGGCTTGCTCGCGTACTTCGCCGCCCTGACGCTCATGCAGCCCGACCCCCAGCTTTGGCTCAGCCTGCTTCCGAGAGGCCCATCGGCCACCGTTGGCGGGCTGATCTTGGTGTCCATCCTGTTCCGGACCCGGCGCCGGGACCACTCACAGCGTCACACCATCGACCTGCAGCGGCAGCAGCTCGAGGCCCTCAACACAAAGCTCGCACAGCGCGTCGATGAACAGGTCGAGGAGATCACAGCGCGTGCGGCCGACGCCGAGCGTCTCAATACACAGCTGCGGGCCCAGGTGCATGCCCGCACCCGTCAGCTCTCAGCGGCTCTAGACCAGATCGGCGGCGAGCGCGACGACCTCCAGACCTCACTCTCAGGCCGCATCGCCGACGAGCGCTTCGAGTTCGGCGACATGATCGGCCGAGGAGGCATGGGGGAGGTGTACGAGGGCATCGACCGGCTGACCGATGCTCCCATTGCGCTCAAGGTGATTCGGACGGCGCGCAGCACACCGCCAGACACGCTGCGACGCTTCCTGCGCGAGGCCGAGGCCGTCTCGAGCCTCGGACACCCGGCCATCGCACGCATGCTGCATGTCGATGCCACCCCCGAGGGCATGCTCTACCAAGTCCAAGAGCTGGTGCAGGGCGAGCCGCTGCACCTGGTGCTTCGACGACACAAGCAGCTGCCTGCTCACTTGGTCGCGCGCCTGCTTGGCACGTTGGCCCAGGCACTGGCCGTGGCTCACAGCCAGCAAATCCTGCATCGAGACGTCAAACCCGCCAACATCATGCTCGTGGGCGTCCATCCGGGACTAAAACTGCTGGATTTCGGCATCGCCAAGGTTCGCGAGACCCTGTTCGAAGAGAGCGCTGACACCGAAGGGACAGCCCCCCTCACCGCAGAGGGCCGCGCGCTGGGCACGCCCGGCTTCATGGCGCCCGAGCAACGGGTTGGCCTGCAGATGGGTGCTGGCGTCGATGTCTACGCCCTAGGAGTCGTTGGCTTCATCGCGCTGACCGGAAATCACCCCCGATACGGCATGAAGCCAAAGCTACCCGAGCCCGACTCCGACATCGCACCGAAGCTGCTGGCGATGCTCAATCGATGCCTGGAGTTCGACCCAGAGCGCCGACCGACTGCAGATGCGGTCGCCGAACATATGCATGGGCTGGCCGAAACCGAGGGCGCTCCAGCTCTGCAGATGCTGGTGCGGGACGTCATCCGCTGATCACTCTGGGATGCAGTCATCTCCGTTGACGATGCTCTTCTCGAGGCTGGCCTCGTAGGCTACCCAGCGCTCGATGATGGCCGGATCGACCTCAAACTCGGCAAGCACGGTGCGCACGATGGCCAAGCGGCGTCGAAACTGACCCTTGTTGATCTGCAGCGGCCGGTGCACTCTGGGCAGTGGCCGCCCCTCGTACTTGACCGGCCCACCCAAGTGGACGGCCGCCAGCTGGTATTCCCGCCTGGCGATGTTCTCGAGGTTCCGGTCCAAGAATAGAAAGCCGATGATGAAGTCATCGGCAAAGCGGCTCACGAGCTCGCCCGTGATGTCGCGCAGCTTCTCGTCGCCAATGCTGTCGTAGTCCGTCACTGCCATGATCACAGGATAGCCCCCTGCCCGGAGCCCGCAATGCCCTCTCCCTTTCCCAACCTTCCGCCAGAACAACGCGGCCGGGTCCGCGTCATCGACCTCGCCAGCCAGGCGCTGCGAGACAATCCCTGGGGTGACCCCTCTCATCGCGACGTCACGGTCTACACGCCCCCCGGCTTCAAAGCAATCAAGGCCCCACTTCCGGCGATCCTGATTCTGGCGCCATTCGCGGGCACGGGAGAAGGGCTGCTAGGCCGCGGGCTGTCGGACATCTCGATCGCCAGCCGCATCGACCACCTGATCGCCAAGGGCTGCCCTCCATTTCTGGCGGTCATGCCCGACTGCATGACCAGCCTGGGGGGCTCGCAGTACCTCGACTCACCGGGCATGGGCAACTACGCCAGCTACGTCATGGACGAGATCATCCCCTTCATCGAGGGGCGCTTTGCCTGCTCGGGCAAATGGGGTGCGGTGGGCCGGTCCTCGGGGGGCTTTGGCGCCCTTTCGATGGCCATGAGTTTCCCCGGCAGACTGCGCGCTGTGGGTTCGATGGCGGGGGATATGGGGTTCGACCTGTGCTACCTCGGCGACCTGTCCGCAGCGGTGGTCGGCGTGCAAAAGGCGGGAGGCCTCGACGGCTTCCGCGAGCATTTTTGGAAGAGCAACCGGCCAGGGCACCACCTGTTTGCCGGCATGAACATCCTGGCGATGTCGTGCTGCTACTCCCCCGATGTCGACCGCAAACCGTTCCCCGCCCGGCTGCCCATCGACTTCATCACCGGTGAGGTCGACTTCGATGTGCTGGCATCTTGGCGCCGGCACGACCCGATCGTTCGCGTCGACACCGACGGCGATGCCCTGCGCGACCTCGATCTGTTGTTCCTCGATGCGGGCGACCGAGACGAGTACAACCTGCACCTTGGCCTTCGCAGATTCGTCGCGCGACTCGATGCACTGGGCATCGAGCACGTGCACGAAGAGTTCAGCGGCGGACACCGGGGCACAACATTCCGCTTTGACCGGGTGCTGCCGCTGATGGCCCGGGCGTTGTGCTGACAGGAACGTGACGCATTTGGCCGTCAAAACCCCGACAACTGCCGGCGGCTGAGCAACGGCGCTGCTTAACGTGGCCCCAATGTTCCTCCTTGTTGCACTCACGGCCTGCACCGGTTCCGATTCGGGCGAGACGGAAGACACCCAGCCGCCGCCGGACACTGGCCCGTTCTATTCGGCGTCTGCCGACTGCGGCACACGGACCATTCACCCGTCGTTGTTGCGTTGGCCCTACGTGCAGAACATCACCACGACGACCGGGGTGATTGCTTGGGGTCGCGGTGTCGAGGGAGCGCAGCAGTCCGGAACCTTGATGTGGGGTGCCGACGCATCCACCAGCCAGACCGCCGCCGCCACGGTGCGGACCATTCCAGGCGATGGCCTGGACATCGACCTGCTGAGCGCCGAAATGACGGGCCTCGAGGCCGGGACCGAGTACTGCTACAAGGTCGAGATCAACGGCGAGGTCATGGCCGAGGGCCTGAGCTTCCGAACGGCTCCCGAGTCGCCCTACGCCCCGGTCGACTTCACCGTCATCGGCGACTTTGGCAAGGGCAACGACCTGCAGGCATCGGTTCGGGACCAGATGCTGCAGAAGATCGACGAGGCCGACCTGCACCTGACCGTGGGAGACAACGCCTATTCCAGCGGCACGTGGGAGGAGTGGCAGCGCAACGTGTTCACCGTGTACCAAGAGCTGTGGACCAAGGCACCGGTCTACATGGTGGCCGGAAACCACGACTGGAGCGAAGAACTCGGTCTGGAGCCACAGCTGGCCAACTTGTTCATGCCCGAGAACGCGACGCGTGAGCAGGACAAGGAAATCTATTGGTCGATGGACTGGGGCCCGCTGCATGTCGTCGGACTCGACACCGAAAAGAAGCTGCTGGAGCTGACCCCACTCGACGACAGTGACAACGACATGTACGAGTGGCTCGAAGCGGATCTAGCCGCCACTGACAAGCCGTGGAAGATCGCTGTCTTTCACCATCCTCCCTACAGCGAAGATCCCAGTCGGGGCGGGCACCCCATCGTCGCCACCTCGCTGATGCCCATCCTGCAGAACCACGGTGTGAACCTGGCCCTCATCGGGCACGACCACTTCTATGTGCGGTATTGGCCCCTGTTCGACCAGGCCGTCGCGTCCGCCGAGAACCTGAGCTTGGGCGTGACCTACGTTGTCAGCGGAGGCGGTGGAGCCGAGCCTCGTGAGATGGAGCAGCCTCTGACAGACGATCGGGTCGCCTATCGCGAGTCGACCAACCAGTTTCTGTGGGTCCACGCCGACTTCTGCACCCTCGAGGGCAAGAGCATCGATCTGAATGGCGTCGAGATTGACGCGTTCACGATCAATCGCTGCGAATAGGGCCGCTCGCCAGCAGGCCGTTGAACAAGGCCCGAAGGGTCTTTTGATGCGGGCTGCGCCAAGGCGGCCGCTGCCCCGGAC
>CAYYHT010000697.1:0-4357 GCA_964471355.1 uncultured Enterobacteriaceae bacterium | reverse complement strand
AGCGCGACTTCTTGGGTTTACTCACCCCCAACCGAATCGCGTCGTAGCCAAACTTCTGGCGAATGTCGTCGATGGCGTGCCCCGGCGTCGGCGTCGGCAAAGCAAAGCTCATCTCGACCTGCTTCTTGGGCTTCTGCAGGTTCGACAGCCCGACCCCCAGCAAGCGAATGGGCAGGTCCCGGGTTCGGGCGGTGCGCATCATGTCGAGTGCAATGCGGAACACGTCGCGGTCGGTGTTGGTGGGCACCCCCGAACGCGACCGGGTGATGGTGTGAAAGTCGCTGTAGCGCAGCCGCAGGTGCACCGTTCGACCCAGGATGTCCCGGGACCGAGCCCGCCAGCACACCCGCTCGGCCAGAGCCCGCAGCTGGGCCTCGATCTTGGCGGTGTCGTGCACATCGGCGCTGAAGGTGCGCTCGTTGCTGATGCTGCCCACGGTCAGGCCCTGCGGGTCGTGCTCTCGGAACGCCGGCCGGTCGCACCCCAGCCGCTGCCGCTGCTCGGCAAAGATGCGCCCCCGCACCGACATGGACAGGCGCCCGAACCGGTGCCGCAGCTTGCCCGGCGGCAGGGACATCAGCTGGCCGAGGGTATCGATGCCCGCCGCCCGCAGCTTGCTCTCCATCACCGGCCCAATTCCGGGCATCTTGCGCACGGGCAGACCGGCCGCGAAGTCCCACTCTTGACCGATGCGCACCATGCACACCCCCGCCGGCTTGGCCCGCCCACTGGCGATCTTGGCCACCGACCGACTGGCCCCGATGCCCGCACTCGCCGGCAGCCCCAGCTCGTCCTGGATGTCCTGGCGCATGCGGTGCACGGTCCGCTCGATGGCGGCATCATCATCGATGTCGCCCGCGGTCCGGTACATGCCCTCACAGTGGGCAAAATCCAGGAAGAACTCGTCGATGGACGCGGTCTGGACCACCGGCGTGTACCGCTCGAGAATGGCTTTGACCTTCTTGGCGTACGGGCTGTACGAGCCATGGGTACCCGGCAAGAAGATGGCGTGCGGAGCCAAGCGCACCGCCTCGCGAATGCCCATGCCGCTGCGCACCCCAAACTCACGCACCTCGTAGCTGCACGCCGTCACCACACCGCGATTGCCCGGCATGGCCCCCACCACCACCGGCTTGCCAACCAGGTCCGGGTTCAGCAGCCGCTCGACCGACACAAAGAAGGTGTCGAGGTCGAGGCAACACAGTCTGGGCAGTGGCGGCTCACTGGACATGCGTTCAGTATAACGTACAGACCGCCGGTCGATGGTCGAAGTACACCGCGTCCAGGAACTGTGGGTGTTCGCAGTCCCCGGTCCAGGTGTCGCTGGCCACGTGATCGATGTTGGCCACCGACGCGTAGGTGGGCGGGGCGTCGGGGCCGATCTCGGTGACCCACCCAAACGCGCTATCGCCGCCCACAAAGTCCATCCACCGCGCCGCACTCGCATCGAAGTCGGCCCATCGCCCGGGGTCGGTGTTCAGGTCGCCGAGCACGATGTTGCGCTCCCCATTCGCCGCCGGCTCGCCGTCCATGTCCACAAAGACCTGCTCGACCTGGGCGGCTCGACACGCCTCGTCATCGCCGGTCAGACCGCTGTTTCCGTGCACATTCACCAGGGTGAACTCTCCGCCCACAGCAAGCTCGACCACCCCTCGCCCCAGCCGACTGCCGCCTCCGCAGCCCTCGTTCACAGCGCCGTCCAGCCCCTCGAGGCAGAAGTCGGAATCACAGCCTCGAAACTGCCCAAAGGAACGCTTTACCGCCGCGCACTTGTCGTCTTTTCCCAGCTGGCACATGACCTGCCAGCCGTCACCAAGGACGGTCTGGGCCACCGTCAGGTCGCCGGGCTGCCAGTCTTGGCACACAAAGTCGAGGTGCTGGTCGGCGGGAATGTCGGTGCACAGGTCGCTGTGGAAGATCTCTTGGAACACCACCACATCCGGATCGAGCTCGGCAAAGAAGTCCGTGGTCTCGGTGATGGCGCGGTCCCAGGCCAGCCCATCGCCGTACCATCTGTCGCTCGTCGTGGCGTGCTCACTGGTGTAGCCATCGTCCGGCGCGTCGTCATGGGCCATGCCCTCGGTGGTTCCCGAGTTGAAGCTGACCACCACAAAGGGGGTCGGGTCGGATTGGGCACAGGCCAACAGGACAACAAGCCACATGCCCGCTTCTATACCCCAAGTGCCTCGCGGAATCGCGCAATGGCTTTCTCGTCACCCTGGATCTGCGCTGTGGCATCGAAGTCCGCATTCATGCGAAACACCGCAAAGAAGTCCGACGCGGCCAGCACGATCTGAGCGTCCGAGAACGCAGGCGCTCCGTCCGCAATCTCGAGTGCTTCTCCTCCCACACGCAGACCAAAGCTGGACCCGCCCACCTGCATGGCCACCACCGCCTTGCCAGAAGGCTGCTGGTACCGACGCTTGAGCGCCAACATCGCCCAGCGCGGCTGCCCCCGGTCCCCATCTTGAGGAGAGGAGCCATGAGCAAGCCCCCACGCCCCCAGGGCCAGCACAGCCGGCTCGAGTCCCCTGCCCTGTTCGGTCAGCCCGTAGCCATCGGTCACCCGCTGAACCACCCCCGCGGCCGCCAGGTCCTTGAGCCGCTTGGCCAACAGGTTGGTGGTCAGCCCCTCGAGGTCGCGCAGCAGCTCGCCATAGCGCCGAGGGCCCAGCAGCAGCTCGCGCACAATCAGCAAACTCCACCTTTCCCCAACCACATCCAGGGCTCGGGCCACACCGCACAGCTGACGATAGCGCTTCATGCATGATCCATAACTTTACTTTTTAATAGTGTCTAGTTATTGAAAGCAAAGTAGAGGAGAAGGCATGGATCCGACCCAGACCATTCCAGAGTTTGTGGCCCCTTCAATGGGCTCGACTGCGGCGTTTGTGGCCATCGTGATGGGCCTGTGCGCGGGCTTCGTCTGGGCCATCCACCGAGCCGAGCCGGCCTGGACCCTCCGTGCGGCCGCGGGCACCACCCTGTGGTTGGCCATCACCGGTCTGCTGTCTGCCAGCGGCGTGCTCGAGGCACCGACGGCCATTCCGCCGGCCATGGGCTTCATCGGCAGCAGCGTACTCGTGGTCTTGGCCATCGCCCTGTCGCCGGTCGGCAAGCGCCTGTCCGAGGCCACACCGCTGGTCGTGCTCATCGGCTTTCAGGCTTTCCGCGTGCCCCTCGAGGTGATTCTGCACGTCTGGTATGAGCAGGGCACGATGCCCCAGCAGATGACCTGGGAGGGCGCGAATATCGACGTCGTCAGCGGGCTGGCGGCACTGGTCTACCTGATCTGGTGGTCGCTGCGTGAGCCGCCTGTGGCCGTCGCTTGGGCCGCCAACGTACTGGGTCTGGCGCTGCTGCTGAACGTCATGCGTGTGGCTGTCACTTCGACCCCCATCTTCTTGCGCACCTATATGAATGACCCTCCGGTGCTGCTGGCGTACCACTTCCCCTACAGCTGGATTGTCCCGTTCTGTGTGGCTGGAGCGCTGCTGGGACACATCCTCACCTTCCGGGCGTTGTTGAGGCGATAGAGAGCGTGCGTGATGACTTGGCTGCTGCTGTCGACCGGTCTCGCCCTGGCCAACCCCACCGCGCAAGAGCTGGCCCAGGGCATGGCCGAGGTGCGCGCAGCCATTGATGCCCACGCGGTCTACAAGCTCGAGTTCACCGACGACGAGCTGCAGCAGCTGAGCAAAGAGGGCGGCATCGCCCGTCGCTGGGAAAAGCTCGACGGGGCCGACCGGGTCATTGGCCTGACATGGACCGACGTGCCCAGGGATCAGTTGTGGGTGGCCATCCAGGACGACGACAACTGGGATGGGGTGGTCGAGGGCCTGAGCGAAGAGACACTGCCCGACAGCGTGGTCGGGCACAAGTGGCTGTTCCAGCATGTCGATCTGCCCTGGCCCTTTGCCAACCGACAGTGGCTGATCGAGATCACCAACAACACCACGCTGGTCGAAAAGAGCGGTGGTGCTGTCTGGGAGCGCACCTGGGTGCCCAGCGACCGGCGCGACGCCAAGACCATCGAGCCCGATGCGGTCTGGGTCGAGGTCAACGACGGGGGCTGGTTCCTGGTCCAGGTCGGCGGCGGAACCCTGTTGAGCTACCACGCCCGAACCGTGGTCGGCGGCAACATCCCAGACCGGGTGGCGACGCGCTACGCCTACTCGACCCTAGACAACATGCTGCTGCAGATCGTCGAGCGAGCAGAAGCGGCGGCAGAGCACTACTCCGGCGATCACAAGCTGCTGTATAGGCCCGACGGCTCGCCGATCTCAGTCTTCCAATAGCAATCGCCAGATCCGGCGCTAAAATCGCGCCGTGCAACGCGGCGACCGGCTTGGACCTT
>CAYYHT010000696.1:0-4361 GCA_964471355.1 uncultured Enterobacteriaceae bacterium | reverse complement strand
CCGAGGGCGTCGCCGAGAACCGGCAGAACCAGCGCTTTGTGTACCTCACGGCGGACATCGTCGTGCCCGATGGCGAACTGCTGGCCCGCCTGTTGCGCAAGATGGCCTATTCCGACCTCGATCTTGTGAGCCGTCCCGATGGGGTGGGTCACAGCAGCGGACTGGCGAACTTTGCCCCCGAGACCCTGCGCACCCTGCTGCGCTGCCGGACCGAACAGCAGCGCCGCGACTGGTTTGCCGACCGCATCGACGCCATCGCTCCCCTGGCCCCAGAGCCCGGAATGGTCAGCATTGCCAGCGCCGACAACTTGGTGCACCTGCTGGCCAACACCTTCTACACGCGCTCCTTCAACCAGATCCTGTCGGACCGTCGCTCCATCAGCAAGCGCTCGGCCGACGTCGGCAAGATGCGCCGTGAGCATGACTTCTGGTACCAGCTGCCCCCGAATCTGCAGCGCTTTGTGGTGCAGCCCTTTGACTTCGAGCAACAAGGCGACGCTGCGTCGTATCGCATGGAGCGACTCGGAGTCCCCGACCTGGCCATTCTGTGGGTGCATGGCAGCACAGCCTTGCCCGAGGATGCCTTCGAAGCGCTGATGGACGCGGTGTTCGATTGGTTCGCCCAGCGCCCGACCAAAGAGGTCCCCGCACAAGCCGCACAGGCCGCAGCCGAAGCGGCCTATGTGACCAAGGTACAGCAACGCATGACCCGCCTCATGGCCATGCCCGTGGGTGCAGAAGTCGACCGCATGATCGCCGCTGGCAGCGAGTTCGACGGGCTCAATCACCTGCTCGAGACCTACCTGACTGCTGTGCGCAGCTACTGGTCCTCACACGGGCACACAAGCGGCTTGGCAGTCAGTCACGGGGACCTTTGCTTCTCGAACATCCTGTACGACAAGCGCTCGGGCCTGCTGCGCTTCATCGATCCGCGCGGGGCCAGCTCCGAGGCCGAGCTCTATGCCGATCCCTACTACGACATCGCCAAGCTCTCGCACTCGATCATGGGCCGCTACGACTTCATCAACAGCGAGCTGTTCGAGGTCGTCGTCGACAACCAAATGCGCCTCGAGCTTCGTCACGGTGGCCCCGAGCCCGGCCCGCGCGAGGACCTCTTTCTTCACCGCGCCGAGCGAGCGGGCTTCGACCCGGTGCGCATGCGCCTGTACGAGGCCTCACTCTTCCTGAGCATGCTGCCGCTGCACGCCGAGGCACCTCGCAAGTTGGTCGCCTACTGCCTCACGGCCATGCGCATCTTGGTAGGAGTCGACGAAGCGCGCAGCCAGCCCAACCACCGCTGGTTCTCTTCTTGGCTCGGCATCGGGCGGTGAGCTCTTCCCTCTCAGGTCAGGGCTTGAGCTTCTTGCTCGTCGGTGGCTTGGCCGCCAGCGCCCACTACTCGATCTACATCGGCCTCATCACGGGCATCGACCTGCGTCCTGTGCTGGCCACCGGGGCGGGTTTTCTGGTCGGAACCGTCATCTCCTACCTGCTCAACACCCGGTACACCTTCGAGGGCGAGTACACCCGCGAGACCTTCATCAAGTTCTGGGCGGTGACCATCACCGGCGGGGCGGTGAACGCAGGCATGGTCGAGGGTCTGGTCTGGGGCGGACTGCACTTCGCCATCAGCGGCATCGTCGCCATCTTGGCGGGCGCGGCCTTCAACTTCACCGGGCACAAGCTGTGGACCTTCCGTGATTCGGCGGACGCCAAGTGAGCAGCCCCCCCGCCAAAGCCCCCGAGTCGGACGTCTTTGCTCGCCTGTGGCAGTCCTTTGCCGATTCACTGCTGGCACCATTCGCGCCCAATCCGCGGGCGACCGCCATCACCGTGGCGGGCATCGGGGCTCTGGCCTTGCTGCTCGTGCTGAGTCCGGGGCTGTACATCACCGACAAGCCGCTGGACCTGTTCATCCCGCTCGATGGGGCGCTGCGCATGAGCCAAGGCCAGTGGCCTCACGCAGACTTCTATTCGCCGATTGGGTCTGGCTACTACGTCATGCTGGGTCTGGCTGCCGCACTGATGGGCATCGGGCCCAAGGTGGTGATGTGGGCCTCGGTGCTGCTGGCTCCGCTCATGGGGGGCGCCTGCTGGGTGCTCAGCCGAGACCGCCTGCCCACCCCCCTGCGGCTGGCGATGCTGACCTACGTCACGGTGCTGGTGTTCAGCCCGCGCACGCTGGGAACCCCGCTGATCAGCTACTTGGCGTCCTACAACAAGCATGGCTGGGCGACTGTGGCCATTGTCATGCTGGGCTTGCTGCTGATTCCCCGCAAACGCGACCAGCGCACCGCCATCGTCGAAGGCGTCGTACTGGCGGCTCTGACAGTCTTGGCCTTCTACCTGAAGATTACCTACTTCGCGCTGTGCGGCTTTGTCATTCTGTTCGCGTTTGTGTTCATGCCAGCACAGCGTTGGGTCGCGCTCGGAGCCGGCACAGGGGCGCTTGGCACTCTGGCCCTGTCGTCGCTGATCAGCAGCCACAATGCGCTGTACATTGCCGACCTGCAGCGGGCCGGCGCCAGCATGAACGAAGGTGTGCGCTTTGACCGCCTGGTGCCCATCTTTACGGCCAATCAGGCGGCGTTGGTGGGCTTTGTGGCCTTCGCCATCTGGTTGCTGCGCTCGAGCCGCGACGAGGCTGAAGAACAGACTGCTTCGACGGACCTGATGGTGATCATCGCGATGCTGGGCGTGACTCTGCTGATCGCGTCGCAGAGCCACGATCACGACATCCCCGTGCTGCCGGTCTTGGGGCTGGCGTGCTTCACAGCACTGCGTCAGAGGCTGCACCGGCGCGAGGAGAGCGGTACCGGAGGCATTCACCTCGTGGGGGCCGTGGTCTTGGCCATGCTGGCGGCTCCTGTGGGTCAAGACGTGCTGGCCATCGGCATGCACGCTGCGGGCACTCGGAGCGGCGCCCAGCTCGTGCGGGGTGCCGACGGGCCGCTGTCACAGATTCGCGTGCCTCAAGGGCAAGGGCCCACCTTCCTGGGTCGGGTCGTCGAGGGCTCGCTGCCCCTCGAGGTCTACGACAGCCTGTCCGACGCCAACTGGCACATCGACACAGGACCCATCCTGTCCGACGCGATGGGGCTGATCGACAAGCACAACGCCGCAGACAAGCGCATTGTGTCCCTCACCTTCTCGCCCCTGTTTTCCTGGATTTACCGCAGCCCCGCCCCCCGACACCAAGCGGCGTGGCTCGACCATGAGCGCACCTTCTCGCAGAGCTCTGCCGGCGACTTGAGCATCCTCTTCGACGAGGTCGATGTGGTGATGCAGCCCAAGGTCTGGGAGACCCCCATGCTGTGGGAGACCTATGGCCCCACCATCGAAGGCCAGTTCGAGCGCAAAGGCGAGACCGCGCTGTGGGTCATCTGGGTGCGTCGCTAGCGCTAGAGCTGGAGCAACAAAGGCTAGGCGTCTAGGTTGCTGCCCACGACCTGGGCGGTGTACGCCTCCCGCTGATTTAGCCGGTGGTCGGTGGCCAGAAAGCTGTCTGAGTTCAAGCTGTACTGGCCCAACATCTTCAGCACCCGCTGGGCTTGGCTGAACAGGCGCACGTTCGAGATCTGGTCATCCTCACGCCACAAGATGGGGATGAACTGCACGCTGTGGCGGTGATGCGCGTGAGCCAAGCTCATGCAGTAGTTGAACGTCAGGTCGTCAGGAAAACCCTTGTAGAACTGGTCTCGCAGCAGCTCGACGTTGTACATATTCAAGCCCGAGCCCAGGTCATGCATGCGCATGCCGGCGACCGCCGAGAACAGCCGGTTGAAGACCCCATTTCCAAAGGTGCGGAAGGCCGAGTAGCCCTGCAGCGTGGAGTCAGGGTGAAAGCGGGCCCCGAGCAGGGCATCGACAGCGGTGTGTTGGCCGGCCTCGATGAAGTCCAACATGTCGGCCAGCCGGCCCTGGTCGTCGCCGTGCAGCACGACCACGTAGTCGAAGTCATTCTCAATCGCGTGGGCAAAAGCGACCTTGTGTGAGCCGCCTAGGCCGTAGTTGTCGTCGTTGCGCAGGACGAGCCCGTCCATGCCCTTGAGCTGTTCAATGGCGTGGATGGCGACCTGTTCTCCGCCGTCCGTGCTGCGGTTGTTGACGACGATGACCCGCTCAATGACCTGCCCAGCTCGCGCGTCAAAGGTTGCGAGCACACGGCTGATCTGTGCCGCGCAGTTGTACATCGGGATGAAGACGAGGATGCGTCCGGGGTTGGCAGCCATGCGCGGCATTGTGTCACGGGTGCGGGGTCGTCCCCAGCCGTTCGCCGCGCAGGTATGGGCCGAGGACCACGATGCCCTCGACCATGGCGTCTCGATACACCCGCAGGCGAGGGTTTCTGCGCAAGTCCG
>CAYYHT010000695.1:0-4361 GCA_964471355.1 uncultured Enterobacteriaceae bacterium | reverse complement strand
GTCCAAGTTGCGCCGGGTCCCAATCGGACCGTCCGGGATGGACTAGGCGCCTGAGGCTTCCAGCTGCTTGCTCGTCGGCTGCGCCCTGGCGACCATCGGGATCGGCGTCATGGCGCTGCCCGCGGAACTCACTGCGGATAGCGACGGACTGCGCACCTTGAAAACGGGCGTCGAAGGGGTGATAGGCCTGATCGCGCAGGCGTGTTTCGTGGCGGCAGCGTTGGGGTGGCGCACAGACCCGGAGCCAGACGAGGATTAGTTGGGCCCTCGCGTTATGTGCCGCGACTCTCGGAGAGCGGCGATGTACCACGACTACCTCATTCTCGGCGGCGCAGGACTGGTCGGACTTCAAGTCTGCCGACAGATTGCCATGCAGCTGGAACCGCGCCGCATCGTCGTGGCCTCATTGCTGGAATCCGAGGCCCGCGCGGCCTGCGAGATTCTCGAAGAAGAGTTCGGCAACTCCATCGCCTTTGTACCCGAATGGGGAAACCTGTTCGTGCGCTCATCGGTCGCCAAGCTGTCCCGACGCGAGCTGCTGGCGAACCGCAAGCAGCGCGCCATGCTGCTCAAAGATGTCTACTCGGACATCAATGCCGCCTACAAGCACAACCACCTCGTCAAGCTCATTCGCCTGCATCGCCCAGAAGTGATGGTCGACTGCGTCAACACCGCCACCGGCTTTTCGTACCAGAACGTGTTCGATGGCGCCGCCAAGGTCATGGAGTGGATTGACGACAAGGGCGGCTTCGACGACAAGGGAACCGAGGACATCGAGACGTTTCTGCTGTCCCAGTCCGTGCCGCAGATCATCCGGCACGTGCGCTTTTTGCACCGGGCCACCAGCGAGTTCGACACCAAGGTCTATCTCAAGGTCGGCACCACCGGCACCGGCGGCATGGGGCTGAACATCCCCTACACCCACTCCGAGGACCGGCCCTCCAAGGTGTTGCTGGCCAAGAACGAGGCGGCCTTTGGCCACACCGGTCTGTTGTTCCTGCTGGCCCGCACTCCAAACGCGCCCATCGTCAAAGAGGTCAAGCCCGCGGCCATGATTGGCTACCGGGCAGTCAAGACCGTTCCCGTCACCGACAAGCACGGCAACGACAAGCTGTTCGAGCCGCGCAAGATCGAGCTCGGCGGCCGCATGGGTCTGCGCGAGGACCCCAAAGAGTACGACCCCAAAGGCAAGCTCGAGGTCAGCGTGGTCGACACCGGCGAAAACGGCGTCTTCACCCGCGGTGAGTTCGCCGCCATCACGGCACTGGGGCAGATGGAGTACATCACTCCAGAAGAAATTGCCCGCACGGTCTGCCTCGAAATCCGCGGCGCCAACACCGGCCAGGACGTCATCTCGGCGCTGGACGGATCGGTGCTCAACCCGTCGTACAAAGCGGGCCTGGTGCGCAATGTCGCCATGAGCGACCTGAAGCTGGCTGAGGAGAAAGCCGAGCTGCCCTCGATCGCTCTGGGTCGACTCGGCCCGCCCGAGCTGTCCAAGCTGCTGTTCGAAGCACACCTGCTCAAAGAGGGCTTCCGCCACCTGCGCGGCGTACTCGAAGACGACAAGGGTGTGCCTCGCGACAAGCGCGACTTGGCCAAGCAGATGACCGTCACCTTGCGCAACAGCCAGGTGCGCTACATCGCACCGTCGATCGGCATTCCAATTCTGTCCAGCGACGGCAAGAGCCTGCTGCGAGGACCGCGCATCAACGTGCCGCAGCTCACCGGCCACCAGACCGACGTGAACCTCGACAGCACGACCGACGTCGACCGCTTCGCCGCAAAGGGCTGGGTCGATCTGCGGCCCAAGAACATGGACCTATGGATTCGACGCATCCAGAAGATGGTCGACGCCCGCATCGAATTGCGCTTTCAAGGCTCGGCGCACGCGAGCACCAAGTCCTACCTGCCGACCGAATTCGAGATCGGCGAGGTAGTTGCTTGGATTTTCAACAACGAGATGGGTGGCTACCGCATCAAGTAGCGAATCACTCGCACATGAGGGCTTCGCACTCGGACGGGAAGTCCATCGAGCACATGTCCATGGCGTCGAAGGCGTCGACACAGGCGTTGTACTCGCCGACGGTCACGGTGCAGCCCGCGTAGGTGCCGTTGTTGCCAGAGACACAGTCGGCCTCGGTGGTGGCTTCGGTGCTGACTTCGACCTCGGTGCCGTCCATGTCGCAGGTCATGGTCATGGCTTCTTGGGCCGAGCCTTCGCACAGGGTGGCCCAGTCGTCGGCGTCCAGATCGGCCAGGAGTGCATCATCGGAGATGCCGCCACTGCAAGCGATCAGAAAACAGAACACGGAAGCGGGGAAAATGAGCATTTTCATAGGTGTCTCCTCCAAGAGAACAGCCACCCCGGCGGGGGTGAGCACCCGCAACCTACTCCATTCGCGGCCGGATTGCGCCGGAAGAACCGCCACCCGTCCAATCCAAAGCTACGGATGCGTGATCAGGCGCGACAGCGTCTCGTTCATCTTTTTGGTCTGTGCCATGACCGCGATGCGTACCTCATCCATGATGCGTTGGGCGACGAGGTCGACCGATTGCTCGGCGATGTCCACGTCACCGATGCGGGAGTGCGCGGAATTCAGCGCCGCGCTGTGGGCGTGACTGCTCTCGAACGCCAGTGTCAACTCGCGGTACCATCATCGCGCTGCTCGACGCAGATGACTTGAGCGACGGCAGTGGGAGAGAACGGTGCAGGACGTCGCTGCGATATCGACATGAGCGTTGCCGCAATCCGTCGACTTCTTTTCATCGCGAGCGTGCTCGTCGGGGCCATCGGATGCCCACAACTCGGCGGGGGTGGGCCAACTTGCATCGACACGCCGAATCCAGCGGCATGTGACGACCCCACCTTGTTTGGTCTCGACCAGGACGGGGACACATTCACCGCCCCGACGCTCTCGTCTTCATGCTCCCCCGTATGCGGCATGGTTCAGGCCAAGGGCCGCGACTGTGACGACGACAATCCGGAGGTGTACAGCGTCGCGCTCGAACTGTGCGACGGCGTCGACAACAACTGCACCGGCAGCATCGATGACT
The DNA here is from genome assembly GCA_964471355.1 of uncultured Enterobacteriaceae bacterium. GTDB lineage: Bacteria > Myxococcota_A > UBA796 > UBA796 > CAYYHT01. The sequence continues at coordinate 1,304 of CAYYHT010000695.1, read as the reverse complement.
GGTCCGCGTCGGGCGCTCAGGTCTGGTATGCGGATGCTGACGGGGATGGATTTGGGGACAGCAGCATGGCTGTTAGGGCGTGCGATTCCCCTTGGCCCCAGACGGCCCAGGAAGGTGGAGACTGCGACGATCACGACCCGGCGCGCTTTCCCAACTCCGGCTGCGATGAGGCCTGCGACGACGGAATCGACAACGACAGTGACGGGCTGGTGGATTGTGAAGACGGCGACTGCGCGCCGAGCTGCGCCGAACTGTCCTGCGACGATGGCATCGACGACGAAGGGGATGGCACCATCGACTGTGAAGACGAGGACTGCTGGGGCCGGGGCGGATGTGGTGGAAGCATCACAACCCAGGTCACCGGAGGCGACTTCAACAGATGGGGATTCCGGTACGGCGGACGACTGGACGTCAGCAGAAAACGTCGTCGGCATCGGACGTCGATTCAGTCCGGGCCTCGTATCCAGCACGTGTGCCTTCACAGTAGATGTAGAGATGCACTTCGCCGCCTACGACATCTCTGCGTGGCGACTTACCCCCGCGGAGCGCCTGGGTTTCGCTGCTGATTGCACCTGGCTATCCGAGCGGCATCTGCCAGACCGTCTGTACGCGGTGGGGCTCGCCACCAGCGGCACGCATTCGTGGACCCGCTGGTATGTGGCGGACACGTACTTGGTCAGCGAATGGCAGTACGACATCACCTCAGGAGCGTTTGTCGGCGGGTCTTCGAGGCGCCACGGCTATGGACACCAGCTCTTCACGCGGACGCGAGGCACGCTAAGTCGGGGCGAACCCTACGTCTACGATCCCTAGGCTTCATCCCGGGCCGCACCACATCAAGTAGCTACTCCGGTTGCGTCACCAAGCTGGCCAGCGTCTCATTCATCTTTTTGGTCTGTGCCATGACCGCGATGCGTACCTCATCCATGATGCGTTGGGCGACGAGGTCGACCGATTGCTCGGCGATGTCCACGTCACTGATGCGGGAGTGCGCGGAATTCAGCGCCGCACTGTGAGTGTGACTGCTCTCGAATGCCGAATCCAGGCGATTTGAGCCGCTTCCGTAGTCCGACTGGTAGCTGTTGACCGTGTGCAGCGCGCCATCGATACCGGTCAGCGCGCTCTGTGCTGCGGTGGCACTCGACAGGTCGATGGTGCTCGGGTCGACGCCAAGCGCTGTGGGGGACAGGTTGCCGAGTTGAACCGACACTCGACTGCTGGCTCCACCGTCTGTACCAGCCTGCACAGCGACCTCGGACCGCGATCCGTCGGTGAGCGCGGTGCCGTTGAATTCCGTCGTCGCC
>CAYYHT010000694.1:0-4363 GCA_964471355.1 uncultured Enterobacteriaceae bacterium | reverse complement strand
TGAGCTGTCGATAGACCACGTGTAGCAGCAAGCGCTTGGCGCCCGGATCTGCGATGATGGCGGCTCCGTCATCGCTCGTATCGCCGACATAGAGCGCACCCACGTACCAGTCGGCGTAGTCCTGAACGTGGACTCCAACTCCGTTCAATGAGACCTTCGAGTTCCCCACCTTCACCTTCTTGGGCAGCTCGACCTCCTTGATCAGCGCGTCGCCGCGTGCCTCTGAGGTCAGATCGACGTGCTTGGGGCTGGTATGAGGACGGGCCGCAAACGTCTGATCACCAAGTGCGTAGCCTCCGGCGGGCAGGTAGCCGTTGAAGTGTCCAGTCTGTTCAATCTGGGTCGAGGCAAACTCGATGGCCTTGAGAAAGTCTGGACGGAAGGGTTGATTCTCTGCGGTGAGGGTGACCGTTCCCGGCTTGCAACGCAGATCCGCTCGGCCGTATTCGTCGAGCAGTGTCTTGATCAGCTGTTCGGTCTCGTCCTGTTGCTCGATCAGCTGCGCGGCCTCCATGCGCTCGAGTTCAACGGCGACATCGCCTCGAGACCGTGCGGCGAGCGTGCCCAACATCTGTGCTTCGCGATCGGGGGAGTGACCGAGCGAGACGATCTCTTCGTAGTGGCGCTCGACGCCATCCCACGCATTGCGTGACGCGAGCTCGGCCATCTCTTGTGTGAGGCGAATGGCTTCGCCGTCCTGGTCGCCGGCGTGCGCGCCGAAGCCGATAAGCAGCCAGAGGAGGATGCCGCCCATATTCCCTTCCTTGTGCAGTCACTCTACAGCACGCGGCCGAGACACCTGATTCCGGTTACGCGCGCAGTGCTCTCGCGCGTGCGCGAGGCAGCTACTTTGGACTGTGCATGTACTTCCAGGACGTCATCCTCACCCTCGAGCGCTACTGGGGCAGCAAAGGCTGCGTCCTGCTGCAGCCACACGACGTCATGATGGGCGCCGGCACCTTTCATCCCGCCACCACGCTGCGCAGCCTGGGCCCGGGCGACTGGCGATGTGCCTACGTTCAGCCCTGTCGCCGTCCAAAGGACGCCCGCTACGGCGAGAATCCCAATCGACTTGGCCACTACTACCAGTACCAAGTCATCCTCAAGCCCTCGCCGCCAGACAGCCAAGACCTGTACCTGGGCAGTCTGAGCGCGCTCGGAATCGACCACCGCAAGCACGATGTGCGCTTTGTCGAAGACGACTGGGAGAGCCCTACCCTGGGTGCGTGGGGACTGGGCTGGGAAGTCTGGATGGATGGCATGGAGGTGACTCAGTTCACCTACTTCCAGCAGGTCGGCGGCATGGCCTGCATGCCCATTCCCGTCGAGCTGACCTACGGCCTCGAACGCCTGGCGATGTACCTTCAGGGCGTCGACAACGTCTACGACCTCGAGTGGGTCAAGGGCTACAGCTACGGCGACGTATTCCTGCGCAACGAGATTGAGCAGAGCAAGTACAACTTCGAACACTCCGACGCGGCCATGCTCTTCGAGGTCTTCAATGCGACCTTTGCCGAGTGCGTGCGCCTGTGCGATGCCGGGCTGACCCTGCCGGCGTACGACCAGGCCATCCTGACCAGTCACTACTTCAACCTTCTCGATGCTCGCGGCGCCATCTCGGTCGCCGAGCGCCAGCAGTACATTCGTCGCATTCGCGACATCGCTGTGCGCTGCTGCGAGTCTTGGGTCGAGGGGCTGCAGATCAAGGCGCCGGTTGCTCCGCCCAAACAGGCCAAGACCAAGCCGACCGCCACACCCGCCACCGAGTCCGACAGCAACGCACAGCCCAGCGAGCTGTTTGTCGAGCTGGTGCACGAAGAGCTGCCCGCCACGATGACGCGCCCCACGCTGGCGGCCCTGCGCAAGGGCCTCGTCGGGGTGCTCGAGGGGATTGAATACTGCGAAATCAAGACGTGGTCCACGCCCCGTCGCACCGCCGTACGCATCGCTGACGTCGCCATGGGGCGGCCGACGGTGGTCAAGACGGTCACCGGACCACCTGCGGACCGCGCGTTTGATGCCGATGGCAACCCCACCAAGGGGGCCATGGGCTTTGCTCGCGGCAAGGGCATCGCCGTCGAAGACCTCAAGATTGTCGATGGCCCCAAGGGCAAGGTCGTGGCCGCCGTCGTCCAAGAGGGCGGCGAGCGCACCGTGGACCTCGTTGCCGCTGGCATCGAGCGAGTCGTGTTGGGCATCGGCTTCAGCAAATCCCAGGAATGGGGCCGCGGCGGCATGCGCTTTGGCCGACCACTTCATCGGGTCAACGCCCTGTACGCGGGCAAGGTGATCGGTGCCTCAGTGGGTGAGATCACCGTCGGCCATGCCACCCTTGGGCATCGCTTGGCCGATGACACCGACTTCGGCTTCGCCTCGGCGGCCGAGTGGCAACAGGGGCTGGTCGACCGACGTGTCGAGCCCGACATCGATGTGCGCAAGAGCCTGATTCAGGTCCTGCTCGATCAGGCGACGTCGTCCCTGGGGGCTGACCCCATCGACTCCCCGGACCTGCTCGAAGAGGTGACCCATCTGGTCGAGTGGCCAACGATGGTGGTGGGGGCCTTTGACGAAGAGCTTCTCGACCTGCCGCCAAAGCTGCTCATCGAGGCGATGGCCGTTCACCAGCGCTATTTCCCCGTCCATCGGAACGGCAAGCTGGACAATCACTTCCTGGTCATCAGCAACAATCCCTGGGGCGACACCGAGCTCATCGCCGAGGGCAATGCCCGCGTGCTGCGAGCCCGCTTTTATGACGCGCGCTTTTTCTTGGCCGAAGACCGCAAGCACCGCCTCGACGAGATCGGTGCCGGCCTGCAGAAAATGCGCTGGATTCGCGGCCTGGGCACCATGGCCGACAAACAGCAACGCATTGCGCTGCTGGCTCGCAAGCTGTCGCCCCTGGTCGGCGCCGACGCCCAAGAGGCGGGTCGGGCCGGCGAGCTGTGCAAGTCCGACTTGGTCAGCCAGATGGTCAGCGAGTTCCCCAAGCTTCAGGGCCACATGGGCCGACTCTATGCTGTGCATCAGGGCGAGACCGAAGCCGTTGGGTGGGCCATCGAAAACCACTACAAGCCCGCGTTTGCCGGTGACGAGCCCGCTCCGAGTCGGGCCGGCGTCGCCGTTGCGCTCGCCGACCGCCTCGACACGCTTGTGGGCTGCTTCGGAATTGGAATGGTGCCGAAGGGTGGGGACCCCCAGGGACTTCGCCGCGCAGCTCTGGCCGTGGTCAACACCCTCATCGCCCACGGCCTGCAGCTCGACTTTGGCACCCTGTACGGCTTGGCCTTTGATGTGTTTGACCGAATCGCGCGCGAGGGCGACAGCACCGCCTTCGACAAGTGGACCGGCGCGTCTGCGCAGCGCGAAGCACTGTGCGAGCAGCTCACCGCGTTCACCTTGGCCCGCTTCAAGGCGGCCGAGACCGCAGCGGGGGCGACGAGCGATCTGGTCGACGCCGTGCTCGCCTCCTCCGACAAGGCGCCCAACCCAGTGGCACTGCACGGAAAGGTGGCAGCACTGCGCGAGCTTGCGGGCACCGCCGAGTTCCTGCCGATCATGCACACCTTCAAGCGAGTGCTGAACATCAGCCGTGACTCGGACTACCCCGAGCCCGTGGCCGACCAGCTGACAGCTCCGGCCGAAGAGGCGCTGCACCTGGCGACCGGCAGCATCGAGGGAGCAGTGAGCGACGCCATTCGCCAGCTCGACTACGCCCGCGCTCTGAACCAGATGCTGTCCCTGCACCAACCGGTCGACCAGTTCTTTGACGCCGTGTTGGTGGAGAGTTCCGACGAAACCGAAAAGGCCGTGCGAAAGGGCCTGCTGCTGCGCATCTCACGGGTGTTCTTGCAGCTGGCCGACTTCAGCCGAATCAGTACGAGGTGAGCCCGTCATGACCCAGTGGATCTATTCCTTTGGCAACGGTGAGGCCGACGGTTCGGCCGCCGACAAGAAGCTTCTTGGCGGCAAGGGAGCCAATCTCGCAGAGATGACCCTTCTGGGCCTGCCGGTGCCGGCCGGCCTGACTTTGACGACGGCCGCGTGCACGTGGTTCTTTCAGCACAAAGCCGAGTGGCCCGATGGGCTGCGCGGTCAGCTTGACGAGGGTCTTGCCCTGCTCCAAAAGCAGACGGGACGCACATTCGGTGATGCCAACAACCCCTTGCTTGTCTCGGTCCGCTCCGGTGCTGCGGTGTCGATGCCCGGCATGATGGACACCGTGCTCAACCTTGGGCTCAACGATGTGACGGTCGAGGCCCTGGCAAAGCAGGCGGACAACGAGCGCTTTGCCCTCGATTCCTACCGCCGATTTGTGCAGATGTTCGGCGATGTGGTGCTTGGCATCCACTACACCAAGTTCTCG